>JAGCAN010000111.1 GCA_017652685.1 Oscillospiraceae bacterium | reverse complement strand
TATTTTAATCTGATTTTTTAATTTACCGGCAAAAAATGCAAAAGAACAGGAATTTTTGGTATTTTTAGGCAAAATAACGCTTGCTTTTTCTTAACGGTTTCTGTATGATATACAAAATTCCATTATTGGTTTAAAAAGGAGGCCAGCATGGATAAACGAATCATCCGAACAAAGCGTGCCATCCGATCCGCGTTTCTTGAGCTCCGTAAGGAGCAGCCCCTTGAAGAAATAAAAGTAATTGATATTTGCGCCCTGTCTGTGATCAATAAAACGACCTTCTATAAATATTATACGGATATTTTTGATCTCAATGCGGCTATTGAAAATGAAGTTTTTTCCTCTTTTATGGAGGACTTTACATCATTCCATTCCCTCTTCCTCGATACCGGCAGTTTTGTGCGGAATCTGAATGAAGCTCTTGTCAAACAGGGAGAGATATTCCATACACTGTTTTCTGATCGTGTAGACAGATTTTTCAGCATGCTTGAATGCTCTATGAAAGCGTATTATCTGGAAAATCCTCCGTCCAACCTTTCTCTGCTGAAGACAGATTTTATTCTTGCCGGCGTTATTCATACGTTTAAAGAGATGCAGTTGAACCGCAACTACGATCTGGATCTTATGATTCGTGAGCTCGAGGAGATCATTCGCGCAGTTTCCGTTTACTCCGGTCAGTAATCATTACTTTTCCATAGGCTTTATTACAAAAGCTGCCGTTCTATACGGCAGCTTTCTGTATTTCAGGGATAGAGCGGAAAACTCCTGCAGAGCTCCAGTACCTGCTCTTTAACAGCCGGCACAGCCTCTTCCCCCCGCTCGATCAGATCCGCGATGAGTCTTCCAATCATTTGCATTTCTTTTTCTTTCATCCCTCTCGTTGTTACAGCCGGGGTACCGAGACGAATGCCTGAGGTGAGTTTTACCCCCTGTGT
Organism: Oscillospiraceae bacterium; assembly: GCA_017652685.1. GTDB lineage: Bacteria > Bacillota > Clostridia > Oscillospirales > Oscillospiraceae > Limivicinus. Next base: position 5,186 of record JAGCAN010000111.1, on the reverse strand, counting down.
ATCAAAAGGAATCGTATTCTTGTTTGCCGTGATATTTGCCGCATCGAGCAGTTCCTGTACCGCAAAGCCGGTTTTTCCCTTGCTCATACAGTCAGCAAGCATCATATGATTATCCGTTCCTCCGGATACGAGGCGGATTCCGTCCCGGATCAGTTCTGCGGCCAGTGCCTGCGCGTTGTCAGCAATCTGCTGCTGATACTGCCGGAACTCCGGCTTCAGCGCCTCCCCAAAGGCAACAGCCTTTCCAGCAATCACATGCATCAGCGGCCCACCCTGCGAACCGGGAAAGACACCGGAATCGATCTTTTTGGCAAGCTCATCCCTGCACAGGATAATAGCCCCTCTTGGTCCGCGCAGTGTCTTATGTGTTGTAGTCGTCACAACATCGGCATACGGTACGGGAGACGGGTGAATCCCTGCTGCCACCAGCCCTGCAATATGTGCCATATCTACCATCAGATACGCTCCGGCAGCATCTGCGATTTCACGCATTTTAGCCCAGTCGATCACACGCGGATAAGCACTTGCCCCGGCAATCACAATGTTAGGCTTGTTTTCTTCCGCAATCCGCAAGGCCGCTTCATAGTCAATGGTCTCTGTATCCGGTGAAACGCCGTAAAAAACGGAGCGGAAATACTTACCCGAAATGGATGCCTTGGAACCGTGAGTCAGATGTCCTCCGTGGGAAAGATCAAGCCCCATAATCAAATCTCCCGGTTTCAAAAGTGCGAGATAGACTGCTACATTCGCCTGGGAACCGGAATGAGGCTGCACATTCACATGCTCTGCTCCGAAAAGAGCTTTTGCCCGTTCCTGCGCTATGATTTCCACTTCATCCACATACTGGCATCCTCCATAGTAACGCGCACCGGGATAGCCTTCTGCATATTTGTTGGTCAAATGGCTTCCAACCGCTTCCATCACGGCTTCACTGACAAAGTTTTCAGAAGCAATCAGCTCAATATGATCGCGCTGGCGTCCGAGTTCCCGCTGCATTGCTTCATAGACATCGGTATCCTGCGCTTTGACATGTGAATATTCCAACATTCGAGTCTCTTTCTCCTTATATTACATATTTTATTTTGTTCAGAATCTTTCCGTCGTCATAATACTCATAGGAACAATGCGACAAAACTGTCTGTGTACCGTCCGGATACCGTATCATCTCCAGAACAGGATTCTGCCGGCTATCATATTCCACTATTGTGACGGTCTTTTCCGGCGGTCTTCCCACAGACGATTGCAGTACAGTCGTTATCGTGGTTTTTCCTGCCGCATTATACTCATAAAAGGTTTGTGTTGTATCTTCTCCGGCATAATCTGTGATGGAGTTCAGCATCCCTCCATCCGTATATTCATATACCTTTCTGGCAGATATGTTGTCATCCTTGACTTCTTCAGAAGAATACACGGTGTCGCTGATAACATTTCCCTTCTCGTTGTATTCCAGCAGCTCCATGGCAATAATGTTCCCGAGCGCATCCGTTTTTGTCTGTCTTGTCAGTCTGTTCTCTCCGTCATAGGCATATGTCCGTGTTTCAAACAGGCGGAAGGTCTCTCCGTCACTGCTGTGGGAATACCGGTCCACCAGCAGGTTTCCAGCTTCATCATATTCGTATTCGTCGCTCTCATAATCATCCGGAGAGGAACGTCTCTTCTCGCTGACAGTCCCGTCATCATTATAGGTTGTAATGGTTTCCTCTTTACCACTGTAAGAATACCCGTTTTCTGCCGGAATCATCCTGACGACTCTTTCCGAAACCAGTGTATTCTTCTGGTAAGTCCAGTACCAGACTGTCTGTGTTCCTCCGTTCTCATCATAGAGCACACGCTGTGTGCAGTTATCTCCGCTGTAAAGATACGACTCGATCGCCTTGTTCTCTCCCAGCCCTCCGCCATTTTTCCGGATTGTGGAGATCCTCCCGGCATCGTTGTAACTGTATTCTATGCTGTAGCTGATCACAGCTTTACCGTCTTCATAGCGGTAAAAGTCTTCCTTCTGGATCTTGCCGGTTCTGTTGTAGGATTCAACGGAAGATATCTTCGGCACAGGCACTGCCGTTGGAGGAGTCGTTACAGTGTCCGGAACCTGGTTTCCGCCGCTTCCGCATCCGGCTACTGTCAGAAGAGCCAAAAAACACAGGCAAAACACAATGATTCGATTCATTCTTTTTCTATTCCTAACACAGGTCACATCTTGTTGTATCGGAGAAAATATGATAATATACTATACCATACGATGGCCGAGAACTCAATAAACGTTTTCACGAATGTCTGTGCGAAAGAAAGTTCATCATGAAGGAGTAAATCATCATGCAGAGCACACGAAGCAATGATTCCGTCTCAGACACAGCAGCTGTCCTCCAGGGTATTGCGCCGGATGGCGGCCTGTTTGTTGATCCCGATGTTTCATCCCGTCCGTTTGACGTTGCCGGATGCCTACAGCTTCCTTATATTGGGATGGCAGAGCAGATTTTTTCCCATCTTCTTCCCGGATTCCGGGGAAAGGCTCACGATATCGCTTCCGTCTACCCGGGTAAGTTTTCCTCGGAAAAAATCACACCTCTCAGACAGGTCGGTGACGGTTATGCCCTCGAGTTATACCATGGCCCGACCTCTGCCTTTAAGGATGTTGCACTCTCCGTCCTTCCGCTGTTCATTACTGCCGCTAAGGAAATCGAAGGCATCCGAAAGCAGATTTCTATTCTGACGGCTACTTCCGGCGATACTGGAAAAGCCGCCCTGGAAGGCTTTCATGATGTCCCGGGTACGGACATTACGGTTTTCTTCCCGGATGATGGTGTTTCTCCCATGCAAAAAGCACAGATGGTCACACAGGAGGGAAGCAATGTTCGCGTCTGCGCCGTACGGGGCAATTTTGATGACTGTCAGCGCGGAGTAAAAGAAGCCTTTGCGTGTTTTGCCAATACAGCTCAGGAAGACAGTGACAGGCTCCTATCATCCGCCAATTCCATCAACATCGGCAGGCTCGTCCCGCAGGTTGTCTATTACTTTTCTGCCTATGCACAGCTATTGGAATTGAAAAGAATCCGTTTCGGCGATCCTGTTGACTTCGTTGTTCCAACCGGAAACTTTGGTGATATTCTTGCAGGCTATCTCGCCTGTGAGATGGGTCTTCCTGTTGGTCGTCTGATCTGTGCCTCCAACGCCAACAATGTCCTGACGGACTTTATCTCTACCGGTGTCTATAATCGGTGCCGGCCGTTCCTGAAGACAAGTTCTCCCTCGATGGATATTCTTGTTTCCTCCAATCTGGAAAGAATGCTCTTTTATGCTTCTCAGGGGGACACCGCTCTCGTATCTTCCCTGATGAAGTCCCTGAACACGGAAGGAACCTATACGCTGTCCGGTGAGCCACTGAAGCGAATCCAGGCCATCTTTTCTGCCGGATGCTGTTCTGAAGCAGATACATCCGAAACAATCGCTAAACTCTGGCACGAATATCACTGGCTGAGCGACACTCATACAGCAGTCGGATTTTCGGTTCTGGATCAATATCGTGCAGATCCTGATTTTACCGGGGACCCCTGCATCGTCTTGTCTACAGCATCGCCGTTTAAATTCCCGGCAACAGTTCTCTCTGCTATTGGAGGGACTCCTTCCGCAGATGAATTTGAAACTGCTTTCCTTCTCTCTGAAAAAACCGGTATTCCTGTTCCGCAGAATATCGCTGATCTGAGAAAGAAACCTGTTCTTCACACTGACCTGATTGACAAATCAGAAGTTGTTTCTTATGCATTATCATAAACAATAAGGAGGAATCCGTCATGACTATCGTATGCCTTGATATGGAAAGTGTCTTAACCCCCGAAATCTGGATTGCTTTTTCCGAAGCAAGCGGGATACCGGAGCTTCGCCGAACAACGCGCGATGAACCGGATTATGATAAGCTGATGCGCTGGAGAATCGCAACACTGAAGGAACACGGCCTCGGCTTGAAAGAGGTCCAGGATGTGATCTCCACGATTGATCCACTGCCGGGTGCCCCTGAATTTGTCGCAAAGCTTCGTGACCGTGTTCAGGCTGTCATTCTCAGTGACACTTTTGAGGAATTCGCCTCTCCCCTGATAAAAAAGCTCGGGATGCCTCCGATCCTCTGCAATTCTCTCGAGGTTTCTCCCTCCGGTCAGATTCTTTCTCACAAAATGCGTATCTCCCATTCAAAACTCTCTGCCGTCAAAGCATTTCAGAGCATTAATTATGACACCATTGCAGTCGGTGACAGTTATAATGATCTCGAAATGCTCAATGCCAGCAAAGTCGGTTTTCTGTTTAATGCATCGCAGAAGATGATAGACGAAAACCCGAACCTGAAACCGTTTTTTGATTACGATTCTCTATATAACGCGATCCTGGAAAATCTGTGAACTATCGAAAAATCTGTTAACACAATGTTGTTAACAGATTTTTATTTACGTATTTTTGTTTCCATAACTATTTTCTGATAAGAAATAAATCATCATGACTCCTGGAATCATGATGATTTACAGCAGGGGAAGAAGGCTTCGAACCCTCGGCCTACGGTTTTGGAGACCGCCGCTCTACCAGCTGAGCTATTCCCCTTTATTTATATAAAGTCACGTATGGTGGACCGTCAGGGACTCGAACCCCGGACCGACCGGTTATGAGCCGGCTGCTCTACCAACTGAGCTAACGGTCCAGCTTTTTGAAATAGCCGCCACTGCGTGACGGCTATTTCATTTGGCGCCTCCTGTAGGACTCGAACCTACGACACCGCGGTTAACAGCCGCGTGCTCTACCTATTGAGCTAAGGAGGCATCAAAAGACTTATTGCTAAGTCTTTTGTGTTGGCACTGACCTATCTTTCCAGTCCGTCGCCAGACAAGTATTTTCGGCACTGATGAGCTTAACTTCTGTGTTCGGAATGGGAACAGGTGGACCCTCATCGTTAAAAGCACCAACTATTCTGTTTTCAGCACCCTGAAAACTGGGTAGAGGATAATGAAGCGAGGCAGAACCTGCACAATCAAAATGTAGGTCAAGCCCTCGGGCGATTAGTACCGATCAGCTCAACACATTACTGTGCTTGCACTTCCGGCCTATCAACGAAGTAGTCTTCTTCGGCCCTTACTCCAATGGATGGGAGATCTTATCTTAGGGGGAGTTTCACGCTTAGATGCCTTCAGCGTTTATCTCGTCCAGAC
>JAGCAN010000110.1 GCA_017652685.1 Oscillospiraceae bacterium | reverse complement strand
TCATCCACGCGCAACTGCGGACTGCGAGAGAGCGACGCAGAGTATGTGATGTTCTGCGACTGTGATGACGGATTCCTTAACAATTATGCGATCTACACGATCTTCACGGCACTGAAGGACAAACCGGACTATGTGATCTCAAACTTCATCGAGGAAGTTCTGAACCGTGAAAACGGAAAGTGGGAGATCGTACGGCATGAGATGGATCTGACCTTCATGCACGGGAAGGTGTACAAGCGGTCATTCCTGATGGATAACGAGCTGTTCTTTGACGAGCGGATGACACTGCATGAGGATGGGTACTTCAACCTTCTGGTGGATTGCCTTGCCGAGCACAGCGGTGTGGTAAGACGGATCACGACGCCGATCTACATCTGGAAATGGAACGGACAGTCCACGGTACGGCAGGACAGCAAGGACTTTGTGCTTCGGACTTATGAGCCGCTGATGCTGACACGCATCGGGCTTTGCGAGGAACTGAAGCGCAGAGGTTATGAGGAAGATTTCCGCACTGCGGTGTGCATGACGGTACTGAACAGCTACTACGATTTCCAGAAGCCGACATACGGTCTGGCACGGAACGCAAAGTACAGGACGATTGCGGAGAAGGCGTTCCGAAAGTTCTGGATGCAGTTCAAGAACACGTTCTGCGACCTGACGAACGAGAAGGTGGCAGATGTGGCGAAGGTAGCAAGGGAAATCGCCTGTAAGAACGGTATGCTGTTTGAGCAGCAGGACCTGAAGAGCTTCCTGAAGCACATCGAGTATGAAGTGAGATAGACTGGCGCTATGAAGCACATCGAGTATGAGGTTAAATAGCGCAAGCGGATTGTGAGGTGAAATAAGTTGCCGGAAGATATGCTGGAAGACATGATCACAGAAATGATCGAGATGCATGACGGGACTTATCAGAACACCTCTGAATCAGAGGACGAGGTGAGATAAATGGGCAGACTGGCAAGGTTTATCCGTTTTTATACAGAGGAAGACGATGGCGGTACTCCGGGATCGGCTCCCATCCTCAAAACCATCACAGGTGCGCTGCTGCATATCACAGACGCTCTCGCCAAACCCGCACATGAGCTGGTAGCGGTGCTGAGTCCTGTGCAGAGCGGAAGCGGCGATCCAAGTCCTGAAAATGTAAGACCGATCTCCGGGTGGACTGGTGTTGAGATTGGGAAGAACACTGAAACAAATTACGCAAACGCATCACAGGCTTCCGCTTGGGGAAATGCAAAGTCTGTCAAGGTAGAAATCAATTCTGCTGATAATGGAGTCAGGGTCTATACCATATCAAACAACACATATCTTGGAGCTGAAATACCGCTATCCTTGCAAGCCGACAAAGCGTATGTTGTTGAATTTGAAATTACAGAAATCAAAAGCGGGACACCTTTTGTCGGGCTTAGAAACAGAAGCAGTGGTTCCTTTGTATCGTGGGCTTCGTATGGTTTTCAGATCTGGTGCAATGGTAGAAAATTAGATGCTCTTGCAGATGTGCGATCACTAAAAGAGTTGGGCAAGTATGTAGTATGCTATAAACCGATGGAAAGCAGCATTGCATCCTATGCAGACCTTGCTTTGTTGTGTACATGGGACGCAGAGGCTGGAAACATAACATACAGCAACATATCTGTCAGCGAAGTATCCTCTCTCCCCATCAGCTGGCAGTCAAGCGCCGGGACAGTCTACGGCGGGAGCATCACGCTCAATGAGGATGGCAGTGCGGATTTGGTGGTGACAAAAGGCGGTGGAACAATTAGGAGTTTCAGCGGCTTGATAAAAGTTACATCCGTGGCGAACCGATATCGAATTGATGTACCTGACAAAAAAGTCGGTAATGCGAATGAGCTTTGCAGTTCCTATAAACGAGTGACAGCCGATTACACAGTTGCGAATATGTCAATGTACAGTGTAAAAAGCGCGACTGATAGTTCGTCAGTTCCATACACTATCTATTTTGCAGATGATCGTTTTACTTCTGCAACCGATTTCATTAATGCAATGGGAGATGAGGTAGTTGTATATGATCTTGCCACTCCGCAGACTTACCACTTCGACAACATCGGACAGCTCCAACTCTTCCTTGGCGAAAACACCATCTGGGTAGATGCATCCGATGACCTGACGCTCACCTATTACGCAGACGGAAACGTCAGCGATCTGGAAGCACTGAACACACTGCTTGGCGGGGCATATACACCCGGCGATACATCCGATAAGGATGCGCTGAACATTCTGCTTGGAAACTAAGGGGACACAACATGAAAAGAAGTCATTTACTGAAGCTTAGAGAAATGATCGAAAAAGCGTCCGTCTCCCTCACGGATGAGGACGCACTTGAAGCAACGGAACTGTTTCCGGCATGGCAAGCTGACACTGAGTACATCCTTGACCAGCGCGTAAGGTACGGTGACAAGCTGTACAAATGCGTTCAGGCACATACGTCTCAGGCAGACTGGACACCGGATGCTACACCGGCACTGTGGACGGAAGTTGCGAAACCCGGCGAAATCTCTGTATGGAGACAGCCGACCGGAGCGCAAGACGCATATATGACTGGTGACAAGGTTTGGTATCCCGATGTGGACACGACGGTGTATGAGTCACTGATCGACAACAACGTCTGGAGTCCGAGCGATTACCCGCAAGGGTGGAAAGCGGTATAGCGGATGACCGACCGCACAAACTGGGGAATTATGGGAAACAAGTGGAAGCATTTTAAAACGGTGTGCCGACACAAAGCAGTTGTTTACCGAGAATGCAAAGCATGTGGGATAGCATGGCAAGGCTTGATCCACGACTTATCAAAATTCAGCCGCACAGAATTCGCTCCGTCAGCACTTTATTTTCAAGGGACAGGAAGCCCGATAGAAAAAGAGAAGGCCGAAAAGGGATATTCTGAGGCATGGTTACACCACAAGGGACATAACAAACACCATTGGGAATGGTGGACTGATTTCGGTAAAGACGGTGAGATCATCGCCAACAAAATCCCTTCAAAGTATGTCATCGAAATGGTGTGCGATTGGGTCGGTGCTGGGATGGTCTACAGCAAAGAGAAATGGACGCAAGCGGAGCCTTTGAATTACTACTATAAGGTCCGGGCTGGCAGACACTTCCATCCCGAAACAGAAGATCTGATTATCAAAATGCTTGAGATCATTCGGGATAAAGGACTGGATGCTTTCCATGATTTTTGCAAAAACGGTTATCCAGCTCTGACGGATTATGATGGGCTATATATCCCATAATGAGCGAACAGGGTTAAATTGCCAAATAAATCTGTAAAATGACACGGTGGCGGAATAGGTAGACGCTAAGACAGTCGATAGGTTAGGGCAGCGGTTCAAATCCGCGAGCGCGCATCATAGGCGAAAGAGCCACAGCGCACGAACACTGTGACGGAATGTCCCGGCTATGCGAGGTGCAAATCCTTGTCCGTGTCTTTCAGAATTAAAAGTTAAAAGCATACCATCCCATCTGCAAGGGCTTCTGCGTATAAGCGGATCTGCCGGGCTTTTGGGAAGAAGACAATACTGCGGAATCCAGAACTGTCCACCTTATGGGCAACCGTGATAGTCGGGTCAATATTAGCAACCAGAGAGGTTGGATACATTATGATGATTCACAGGCACTTTGAGCGGCAGCGGACTGAACCTGAACCGAAGAAAGCGAAGAAACCCATTCGGAAGAGGCGGTCACGTCCTGCTGGGGAAAAGACAGCAGTGTTCATTGCCACGCGCAACTGGTACGACAATATGATTGTGTCGGTCAAGTCGCTGTTCTGCAACTCCGATGTGGACCGTGTTGTACTGGTGGTCGAGGACGATGAGTTCCCTGTGCCGATCCCGAAAGAGGTCGAGATAATCAACGGGAGCGACTTTGAGTTCTTTGACAGGAACAGTCCAAATATGTCATCGCACTTCTCCGGTCTGTGCGTATCGAGAGCGGCATACGGGTACATTCTGAACGATCTGGACAGGGTGCTGTCACTGGATTCCGATCTGGTTGCGGTGGACGATATCTCAGGGCTGTGGAGTACGGAACTGGATGGGAACTACTGTGCAGGAGTGCGCGACATGGGGATCAGCAGACCGGGATACATCAATGCCGGGGTTGTGCTGATGGACCTGAAGAAGCTCCGCGATGACGGCATCACAGACCGCATGATTGACCTGCTGAACCGGCAGCGCAGAGACTGGATTGATCAGGACGCACTGAACGAGTGCTGTGACGGAAAGATTCTTCTGCTGCCGACAAGGTACAACGAATCGCCTGTGACCGGCAGGACAGAGCATCCGGCGATTGTCCACTATGTCGGTGTCAGCAAGACATCGGGCAGCAACGGACAGCACAGACACTATTGGGATGAATACGCAAAGATGAGCTGGGACGATGTATCCAAGCTGAGAGCAGAGAGATACGGAAAACCGCTCACGTTCTGAAAAGTTAATATCAGGCAGATAGACCGACGGGTCGAAAAGTAGAAGCCTTACTACCTGCTGCCTGATTTCATATTAAGGCATTACGAAAGGCGGTAATAAATATGAGGAAAGCAATTGACTTGACTGGTCAGAGGTTTGGAAGACTGACCGCTCTTGAAAGAGCAGAAAACAAAAATTGTAAAGCAACGTGGCGCTGCTTGTGCGACTGTGGAAATGAAACGACTGTAAGGGCAGATAGCTTAATAAGCGGTGACACACAAAGTTGTGGATGTTTGCATGACGAATCGTTAGAAGAAGTCCGTAATAAGCATATTTTAAAACACGGTGGTGCAAGGCATAACGACAACACTGAAAAGCTTTATTTTACATGGCTCAATATGAAAAAGCGCTGCGAGAACGAAAACGACCCAAGTTATAAAAACTACGGTGAGAGAGGCATAACTGTTTGTGATGAGTGGCATGATTATGCACCGTTCCGAAAGTGGGCGTTTGAAAACGGGTATTATTTCAATACAAATTCTTATGAAATTACATTAGATAGAATTAATGTAAATGGGAATTACGAGCCAAGTAATTGCCGTTGGGTTAGTTCAAAGGTTCAGAATAATAATAGAAGGAATAATAAACGGATAACATATAACGGGGAAACGCTAACAATATCACAGTGGGCAGACAAGTTAGGCGTTAACTATGCCACTCTAAGGTATCGCATAAGATGCTGGGGAGTGGAGAGAGCTTTACATTAAGGATACAAACGGGAAACCGTTTCAGATATCAGCGGAGAGAACCGCTCTATCAAACGCAACATAGTGGAAAGAACCACTTAAAAAAATGCAAATTTACGGGAGCAGAGAAGCTCTACTTAACAAATCGCAAAGGAGAAAACTACTATGGCAGAACTTGAAACCAATGTCGGCACGGAAACTTCTCAGGAAGTCGAAACCGAAACCACAGCGGAAACCACGGAAACCACTGAAAGCGCGGAGCTTGCCCGTCTGAAAGCGGAGATTGCAAAACAGAAAGCCGCTCTGGACAAAGCAACCAAGGAAGCGGCTGAGAGCAAAAGAGCGCTTCGGGCGAAGCAGTCCGCAGAGGAGATTGCGGCAGAGGAAGCGAAGACGCAGCAGGAAGCACTGATGAAGGAGCTTGAAACGCTCCGAAAGGAAAAGGCTGTAGCGGCTATGACCGCAAAGGCAGTTCCGTTCATCGGGAACAATGACGCGGCGGCTGAACTTGCCGAGTATCTCTACGGTGCGGAAGATGCCGACGCTGCACTGACGGCAATCCAGAAAGCATGGACGGCGAGGGAAAAGGCGCTCCGTCTGGAGTACGGAAAGATCCCTGCACCCGGCGCTGGCGGCACTGACGGACCGATGATCACGAAGGAGCAACTTGACGCGATGAAATATGTGGACCGTGCCAAGTTCGCCAGTGAACACCCGGACGAATACAACAGATTGATGGGGAGATGATGCCCCATGAGAAAAGAAAGGATGATTGATTATGGCACAGGTTGATACCACTTACGGAACCTATTTGTCTGACCTCTTTAACCCGCAGGTCGTAGCAGACCTTCTGGAAACCAAGCTGACCGACAACATGGTCTTTGCCCCTCTGGCAATGATCGACTACACACTTCAGGGACGCGCCGGTGACACCGTAACGCTTCCGTACTACGCCTATATCGGAGCTGCAAGCTCTGTCTCCGAGGGTTATGACATTCCTCTGAGCAAGCTGACCCAGAGCACGACTCCGGTCCAGATCCAGAAGCTGGGCAAAGCAGTCCAGATCACCGACGAGGCCGTTCTGAGTGGTTACGGCGATCCCCTTGGTGAGGGCGTCTCCCAGATCACGCTGTCCATCGACGATGCTATGGACAACCTGCTTCTGGCTGCTCTGGCCGCAAACTCTGCCTCCGCGCAGAACTACTCCCCGGCAAGCGCATCCACTGCTCTTGAGCCG
>JAGCAN010000109.1 GCA_017652685.1 Oscillospiraceae bacterium | reverse complement strand
GAAAAGAATTACAACAAAACCATTGTTGCCTGCTTCGTGGGCTATATCGTACAGGCGATCGTCAACAATTTCGTTCCTCTCCTGTTTTTAACCTTTCAGCGCAGCTATCACATCCCACTTTCGCAGATTACGCTTCTGGTAACCATCAATTTTGCTGTACAGCTGCTGGTGGATCTGCTGTCTGTCACATTTGTGGATAAAATCGGTTATCGCGCCTCCATGATTCTTGCACATGCCTTTTCCGCTGTCGGTCTGGTTCTTCTGACAATTCTGCCCGAGGCTTTGCCTGATCCATTTGTCGGCATTCTGTGCGCTGTTATTCTTTATGCGATCGGCGGCGGGCTGCTGGAAGTTGTCGTCAGCCCTGTTGTTGAGGCCTGCCCGTCAGAAAACAAGGAGAAAGCCATGAGTATGCTGCACTCTTTTTACTGCTGGGGGCATGTCGGCGTTGTTGTGTTTTCCACTCTGTTTTTCTCATTGGTGGGCATAGCGCACTGGAAGCTGATGGCTTTGATCTGGGCACTGGTCCCACTTTATAATATGTGTGTATTTTTTAACGTTCCCATGGCTCCGCTGCTGGCAGACGGTGAAACCGGGATGAATCTTCTGGAGCTCTTCCGGGAAAAACTCTTCTGGCTGTTTCTCGTGATGATGATCTGTGCCGGTGCCAGTGAACAGGCTGTGAGCCAATGGGCATCCACCTTTGCAGAAAAGGGGCTGGGTATTTCCAAAACGGCCGGTGACCTGGCAGGACCTATGGCGTTTGCTGTGCTGATGGGATCTTCCCGCGCTTTCTACGGTAAATACGGCGATCGCATAGATTTAAGCCGTTTCATGATCGGCAGCAGCCTTCTCTGTATTCTCTCTTATCTCTGCATTTCTCTTTCCCCATCTCCGGTTTTCAGCCTGATCGGCTGTGCGGTATGCGGCTTATCGGTTGGTATTATGTGGCCGGGAAGCTTCAGCAAGGCTTCCGCGTCACTGCCTCGCGGTGGTACTGCCATGTTTGCCTTGCTTGCTTTGGGAGGAGATGTCGGATGTTCCGGCGGGCCGACACTCGTCGGTATGGTTTCGAGTGCGCTGGGAGATGATCTGAAACGCGGTATCCTGGCAGGAATTGTTTTCCCGATTCTCCTGCTGGCAGGTGTACTCCTGACGAAGAAAACCTCTCCCGGGAAATAACTGTTTTCATATTCCGCGGTTCCAGAAAAAAGGACAAAAACCATTTCGGTCTTTGTCCTTTTTACTTTTGTTGTTTTGAAAAAGCGGATTCCTGCAGGTATTACTGCAGGATAGCTCCCTTGTCTGCAGAGCTGACAAGTTTTGCATACCGCGCAAGGTATCCGGTTTTCACCTTCGGCTCCGGGCAGACCCAGTTCGCCCGACGCTCTGCAAGTTCCTCATCCGAAACCCTGAGTTCAATTTTGCAGTTGGGAATGTCGATCGCTATCAGATCTCCATCCTGTACAAGTGCAATGGTACCGCCTGCAGCAGCCTCCGGACTGACGTGCCCGATTGATGCTCCTCTCGTTGCCCCGGAGAAACGTCCGTCAGTAATCAGCGCAACGCTGGAACCAAGCCCCATACCGACGATTGCCGAGGTCGGGTTCAACATCTCACGCATACCGGGGCCGCCCTTCGGCCCTTCATAACGAATTACAACCACATCGCCCGGATTAATCTGTCTGGCGTAGATGGCACTGATAGCATCTTCCTCCGAATCAAACACGCGGGCCGGCCCTTCATGTACCATCATTTCCTGTGCCACGGCAGACTGCTTCACCACGCAGCCGTCCTGTGCCAGGTTGCCGCGCAGCACCGCAATACCGCCGGAGGAAGAGTACGGTGTTTCAATGGGACGAATGATCTCCGGATTAAGATTCTTTACACCTTCCAGGTTTTCTTTCATCGTTTTTCCGGTGACCGTCTGGACGCTGAGATCCAGCAGGTCTTTTTTCGTCAGTTCTTTCATGACGGCGTACACACCGCCTGCCTGATCAAGGTCCTCCATAAAGGTGTCCCCTGCCGGAGCGAGATGGCAGAGGTTCGGAGTCCCGGCAGAGATGGAATTGGCTGTGTCAAGGTTAATCTCCACACCAGCTTCGTGGGCAATGGCCGGCAGATGAAGCATTGTGTTGGTGCTGCAGCCCAGCGCCATATCCACCGTTTCAGCATTATGGAATGCAGCCGGTGTCATAATATCACGCGGGCGAATATTCTTCTTAACAAGTTCCATGATCTGCATCCCGGCATGCTTTGCCAGCCGGATTCTTGCAGAATACGGCGCAGGGATTGTACCGTTTCCGGGCAGTGCCATACCGATTGCCTCTGTCAGGCAGTTCATGGAATTTGCCGTGTACATACCGGAGCAGGATCCGCAGGAAGGGCATGCGTTTTCTTCATAGTCACGCACACCATCTTCATCCAGAGTTCCCGCATAATAAGCACCCACTGCCTCAAACATATGGCTCAGGCAGCTGCGTTTTCCGTTTTTCAGATGGCCTGCCAGCATCGGACCGCCGGAAACAAATATCGTCGGGATATTCAGGCGGGCAGCCGCCATCAGAAGCCCGGGAACATTCTTGTCACAGTTCGGGATCATGACAAGCCCGTCAAACTGGTGGGCAATGGCCATTGCTTCCGTAGAGTCCGCGATCAGGTCACGCGTGACAAGGGAATATTTCATTCCAATATGGCCCATTGCAATGCCGTCACAAACGGCAATAGCAGGGAACATGATCGGCGTACCGCCTGCAGCGGAAACTCCTGCCTTGACAGCATCAGCGATTTTATCGAGATTCATGTGTCCGGGAATAATTTCGTTATAGGAGCTCACTACGCCGATCAGAGGGCGGCGGATCTCTTCGTCGGTATAACCGAGCGCATAGAGCAGACTGCGGTTCGGTGCCCGTTCAACTCCCTTTTTTATCAAATCAGACTGCATCACTTTCATCTCCATTTTTTGTTATTTCTTAAATCCCTGTCAGCCGCCTCACAACAGCCCGGGGATCATCAGCGGCACGAATACGATTAAGAGGAATACGAGGATCAATCCTATGAGATAGGGAACTACCGCTTTCGCTATTTTTTCAATCGGCAGCCCTGTAATGCCGGTCGCCACAAACAGATTGATGGCAACAGGCGGTGTAATCATTCCGATGGCAATTCCTACCACAAAAAGGATACCAAAATGAAGTGTAGACACTCCAAGTGCTCGTACAAGCGGAAGGAATACCGGGGTCAGAATGATAATAGCAGAAGATGTTTCCATGAAAACACCGGCTATGAGAATAATCACAGAAATCAGAAGCATGATACTGTACCTGTTCTGTGAAATAGAGAGTACCGCCTTGGCGATTGCTTCGGGAATCTTCCAGTTGGCCAGAACCCAGCCAAACGGCCCGGAACACGCAATGATGATCATGATAACTGCGCTTGTTCGGGCAGAGCCTTTCATGATTTCATAAAGGCCTTTAAGTGTCAGATCCCGGTAGACAAAAGCGGATACCAGCACTGCATATACAACTGCCACAGCTGCAGCCTCAGACGGAGTAAAGTAACCCGAAAAGATTCCGCCCAGGATAATCAGCGGCATCAGAATCCCGGGAATCGCCCGGAGAAATGAAAGCGCTACATTCTTCCAGGAGAAGCCGGTTCCTTTGGGGTAATTTTCACGATACGCCTGCACAAGAGCAATGGCAATTAACGCAATTCCCATCAGAACCCCGGGAATGAATCCCGCCTTGAAAAGACGGTTGACACTCTCCTCCGCAATTACAGCATACAGCACCATCGGTACAGAAGGCGGGATAACAACACCGATCGTACCGGCTGCTGCAATCAGAGCAGCAGCGGAAGCTTCCGGATATCCGCGTCGCTTCAGTTCTGGCACCAGTGTGCCTCCGACAGCCGCAGTCGTTGCAGCACCCGAGCCCGAAATGGCGGCAAAGAACATACCCGCCAGCACGGAAACGACGGAAAGCCCTCCTCGGATCACTCCGAGCAAAGACTCGCAAAACTCTACAAGCAGTTTGGAAATCTTGCCTTTGGAGAGGAGGTCCCCCGCCAGAATGAAGAACGGTACAGCAATCAGGGAAAAGGAATTGCATGCTTCAAACATCCGCTGGATCAGGATGAGCAGTTTTGCCTGGCCAAGCCCGGTGAAAACCGTGACTCCTGCAGCAGTACAGATGGAGAAGGCAACCGGAACGCCGATAATCAGCAAGCCGATAAAAACACCGAATAGAATCAGCCCCATCTTCTACGCTCCTTTCTTCTGGAAGATCTCTTCCAGAGCCATTACAAATGCGTGGTACATGCAGATTCCAAGCCCAATGGGAAGGCACATATAAATATATTTCATCTTGATCGGCAGTGCCGCAGCAGTCCGCACCTGTTTATTGCAGTATTTTATACCATAATACAGAAGCACCGCAAACAGGAAGAAACAGATAATATGCACCAGAATCCGCAGAGCTTTCTGAACCTTTTCCGGAAACAGTCCCTGCACAGCGGTGATGGCAATGTTCCCTCCCCGCCTGTAAACGCAGGTTGCACCGAGGAAAGTTGACCAGATCAAAAGGAACCTTGTGACTTCTTCCGACCATGACAGCGCCGTAAACCAGACCCGGCAGATAATTTGAGCCGTTGTGATGATCACCATTGCCCCGATCATGAGAACAATCAGAAATCCGCAGATCTCATCCAGCACACTGCTGATTTTTTGTAGGACTTTCATTGAATCTCAACTCCCATTGTACAGGTAGCAGGGCATTGAGACTGCCGGAATCAGCAGTACTCAATGCCCTGTGATTGATAAAACCGAAAAGAATTATCGGGATTGCTTACGCAAGCTCAGCCTGAATGCGGGCAATGTACTCTGCATACTGAGGATATGCATCATAAACCACCTGAACGGCTTCACGGAAAGAATTGACATCAGGATTTTCTTCTACTTCAATGCCATTGTCCTTGATTTCCTGAAGCTGACCGGCTTCTTTATCAGCAACCCATGCGCGTTCATATTCTGCAGCTTCCTGAGCAGCATCGAGGAAGATCTGCTGTGTTGCCTCGTCCAGGCTGTTGAAGAGCTCCAGACTCATCGTGATGATTGCAGTGGAATAAGAGTGGCGGTCAAGCACAGCGTACTTCTGGTTATACTCCCACATTTTGTAGGACCAGATCACGTTGATCGGGTTCTCCTGGCCTTCCACGGTGCCCTGCTGAAGAGCAGTCAGCGTATCCTGCCAGTTCATCGGAACCGCATTGACATTCAGCGCCTGGAAAGTTGCCGTGTAGACTTCATTCTCCATCACACGAAGCTTGAGGCCGGCAACATCAGCTGCACTGGAAACGGGTCTGACGGAGTTCGTGATGTTGCGGAAGCCGCGCTCAGCATAGGCAAGGCCTTTCAGGTTGGCCTCTTCCAGAGTGTCGAGCAGCTCACGGCCGATCTCGCCGTCAAGAATCTTGTAGGCTTCTTCGCCGTTGGCAAACAGGAACGGCATATCCAGCACGCCCATCATCGCAGAGTAGTTGACGAACGGGCCAGCCGTAATAATACCCATATCCAGCATTCCCATGCTCATGCTTTCGAGCATATCGGCTTCGCCGCCGAGTGTGCCGTTGGGGTAAATTTCAATCACATATTCGCCGCCGGTGCGTTCTTTTACCAGCTCAGCAAACTTCTCAGCCGCTACCTGGAAAGAGTCCTGCTCGTTAACGGTTGTTCCGAACTGCAGCACGGTCTCTGCGCTGGCGCTTGCCACACAGCACAGGCACATTGCTACCGCCAGCGCGACAGCAAACAGTTTTGTGATCTTCTTCATGTCATTTCTCCTTTTTTAATTGGTTTTATTTTCAAATCCCGCAGGCATTTGAAACAGAAAAACTGCTTCCCCGGCAGATTGTATTCTCTTTGCCGGGGTGTATTGTCGTATTATTATACCGACTTTGCCAGAATTGTCAATATAATTTCACCCTCCTTGGGCTTCTTTTCGGTTATTCCGTCTTCTGCGCCTGCTCCAGGGCTGCATAGGCTCCGCCCAGTTCCAGAAGCTCAGCGCGAGTCCCCTGTTCTGCGATCCGGCGATCTTCAATCACGGCAATTCGATCGGCGTTTCGGATGGTGGACAGCCTGTGCGCAATGACAACGCAGGTCTTCCCCCGACTCAGACGGTCAAGGCTCTGCTGGATTTTCTGTTCCGTCACACTGTCAAGCGCAGAAGTCGCCTCATCGAGAATCAGGATTGGCGGGTTCTTGAGAAACACGCGGGCAATGGAAATCCGTTGTTTCTGCCCGCCGGAGAGCACAACACCCCGCTCTCCCACAAAGCTCTGATAACCATCAGGCATATGCATAATGTCTTCATGGATTTCAGCCTGAATCGCTGCTTCAATAACCTCCCGATCCGTTGCATCCGGCCGTCCGTAGCGGATATTTTCCAGGATTGTACCGGCAAAAAGAAAAACATCCTGCTGGATTATCCCGATATTCCTGCGCAGGCTTTCCTGCGTCAGCGTGCGGACATCTTTTCCGTCTATCAGAACCGCTCCTTCCGTCACATCGTAAAAACGCGGAATCAGATGACAGATGGAAGTTTTCCCTCCTCCTGACATTCCAACCAGTGCAAACGTCTCTCCCGGTGTGATATGAAGCTCGATATCCTCCAGTACCGTTACTCCTTTCATATAGGAAAAACTGACATGTTCAAACCGGATATCGCCCTTCACATCCTGCAGCTCCACCGCATCAGGCGCATCGGAAATTTCCGGCTGCGTGCGCATAAGCTCCACAAACCGCGCAAATCCTGCGCTTCCCTGTGCATACACTTCCATAAACTGCACCAGCTTTCGTACCGGAGAGGTAAAAGCGGATATATAAAGCGTAAAGGTCAGCAGGTCAACAAAACTGAGCTCTCCTTTCATAATCAGAAGCCCGCCAATGCTGACAACAGCTACCTGCATGATACCGACGGTTGCTTCGATTCCCGCATTGAACAAGCCCATTGCCCGATAATAACGTACCTTGCTCTCTTTAAAGGCTTCATTAGCCCGGTCAAACTTCTCATCCTCAGCCTTTTCTGCCGCAAACGCCTTCGAGGTGCGGATTCCGGAAATACCGCTTTCGATCGCTGCATTAATCTCTCCTGTCTTGGCCTTCACATCCTTGTTTGCCTGCTGCATGTTCAGCCGCTGCCTGATAGAAAAAAGGATACAGATTGGCAAGAGCACAATCAGCACCAGTGTCAGCTTCGCGTTAATGGTCAGCAGAACAATGATTGCTCCCAGAATTGTAACGCCACAGATCAGAAGATTCTCCGGCCCGTGGTGGGCAAGCTCCACTATTTCAAAAAGATCGTTGGTCACGCGTGCCATCAGAACACCTGTCCGGTTTCGATCAAAAAACGAAAAGGAGAGTGACTGCATATGCTGGAAAACATCCCGGCGCATATCCGCCTCGACAAGCGTGCCCATCCGGTGCCCGATAATCGTCACGAGATACTGAAACCATGCCCTCAGAAGATAACAGACGAACAGAATCCCCATAACCAGAAAAAAGGTTGTAAACATCTTTTCCGGCAGGAGTGTGTTCATGGTGTGTCTGGTTATATAAGGAAAAATCAGATCCACCAGGGCAATGGAAAGGGAAAGCACCATATCCACGGCAAACGCTTTCCAGTGCGGCCTGATATAAGAGGCAAATACCGACAGATCGCTTCTGTTGAAGTCAATTTTACTATTCATCAAAGCCTATCCTCCTTCTGATTTTTCTATTATGCCACACAGCCACAGGCATAACAATCTTTTTTTACAAATCCCGTTGGCTCCTCCGTCCTGTCGGGCTAAATGTGCGCTTGACAGCTGTTCTCTTTTGCTTTAGAATTCGTCATACGCAGCTTATCCCGTATTGCAGGGATGTCCTGAGAAACGAAAGGCCTGGTATTGGAATGGCACTTCAGGAACAGAAAAAAACAACAGCGCGAAATATGACCATCGGTCCGATTTTCGGGCAGTTGGTGCTCTTTTCTCTCCCCCTTATGCTCGGAAATGTTTTCCAGATGCTTTATAACACGGTTGACTCGATTATTGTCGGCAATTTCGTGAGCAAACAGGCACTCGCTGCTATCGGTTCCACCACAATGATCACCAATATGATGGTGTTTTTCTTCAACGGTTTCTCCGTCGGAGCGGGTGTAACCATAGGGCAGTATTTCGGGGCACGTAATATGGAAAAGCTGCACCGTGCCATAGAAACCACCATGGCTGCAACCTTTCTGCTGAGCCTGATTTTCTCCATAGCAGGTGTTATGCTTGTCAAGCCACTTCTTCGGATGATGAGCACACCGGAGGATGTGTTTGCAGATGCCACTATCTATCTGAAAATCTATATCGGCGGGATCTCCGGACTCCTGATCTACAACATGGGCAGTGGGATTCTCCGCGCTGTGGGCGATTCCACCCGTCCTCTTTATTTTCTGATCCTCACCAGCATTCTGAATATTCTTCTGGATCTTTTCTTTGTCATCGTCCTGAAAACCGGGATTGCCGGAGCTGCTATTGCCACAATCCTCTCACAGTTTCTTTCGGGTGTGCTGATTCTGGTTCTTCTGACCCGCACCAAAGATATTTATCGGCTGCGCTGGGGTGAGCTTCGGCTCGATCTGCCGATCCTTCGACAGATTTTTGCTGTGGGCATGCCTGCTGCGATTCAATCCGTTTTAACGGCGTTCTCCAATATTTTTGTCCAGAGCTATATCAACTTTTTCGGGTCGGACTGCATGGCTGGCTGGAGCAGCTACAATAAGCTGGACCAGTTTATCATGCTGCCCATGCAAAGCATGGCAATGGCAGCAACCACTTTTGTCAGCCAGAATATCGGAGCAAAAAATGACCGACGTGCCGATCGCGGTACTGTTTCCGCTCTGGTGCTTACCTGCGGTATCACAGGCGTCATCATTGCTCTGTTGATTCTTTTTGCTCCCGGTGCCGTTCGGCTTTTTTCTCCGGATCCCTCTGTGATTGCATACGGCGTGCTCTTCATTCGCACCAATGTAGCCTTTTTACTGTTTAACTGCATCAACCACGTGCTGGCCGGAGCGCTGCGCGGTCGAGGGGATTCCCGTGCGCCGATGATTATCATGCTTTCCACTTGTGTCGGTCTTCGTCAGATCTATCTGTATGTTGTTACACATTTTATAGCAAACACACCCCGGATCGTGGGGTTTGGCTACCCGGTCGGTTGGGTCAGCTGCTGTATTATCGAGCTTCTGTACTTTGCACACCGCCGGCGTCAAAGGCTGAATAGGATAACACAGGAGGAAAGCCGAAGTGCCTCCCTTTGCAAGGGGATATAAAGGGCAGGGACATAGGCATTGTCCTTTGCTCCTGTGATAATCGCATGCGACACGCCGCCGCACTGGCGGAAGAAATAGTTCTTCCCGGCAACGAATTCGGAACCTGATTTTGTCAATCCATACAACATAAAAAAGCAGTGCAGAGAGTTTCACCTCCTGCACTGCTTTTCAGTTTTACTCTGTTTTTGCCTGTTCTTCTGTCTTTTTTGCCGCTTTTGCTTCTTTTCTCGCCCGGCGTTTTTCTCTCCGTTTCGGGTTGAAGAAAATTGCCCGGATGATTGCGATCAAGGCAATCAGCAGCACCAGCAGGAACAAGAGCACCGGGAGTGCTTCTACAAAGCCTACAAATACCTCGCCCAGGTTTTCAATTCCGTATTGGAATGCTTCGGAAATCTTCTCACCATAGGTTTTCGTTTTTGTTGGGGTATACTCACTCACTTCGTTGATTGTCAGGTAGATCGTAGACCAGCTTACACGCCTGTCCCAACCTCGCAGAGAGGTCTGCAGGCTCTCGATCCGATAGCGAACCTCTGTGAGTTCGTTTTCAATTTCAATTACGTCAGACACAGTTTCCGCTTTGTCCAGCAGCTCCATCAGCCGTTTCTCCTGCGCCTGATACGTTTGCAGACGAGCTTGCGTGTCATAATACTGTGCTGTCACATTTTCTGTATAAATATGACTGTAAGGGATGTTTCCGAGTGAGGAGAGCTCACTCATCATACCGTTGAATTTTTCGTTCGGTACGCGTACCGTGTAACTGGCACTGCGGTTGGTTTTGCTTCCTCTGGAAATGCTGGAGTATTTAGCCCCGTTGACACTGCTGGTTTCTACCCAGCCGCCATAGCTGTCAATCATTGCTTCCAGGGCAGAGACAGTGGCATCAAACTCCGTCGTTTCTACGGTTGCATCACCGGAATAGATAATCTTCTCCGGATTCAGATCATCGGAATTATCTCCTTTACTTGTATCCGAACCATTTCCATCCGTTTTTGCAGCTGTGTTGCCTGCAACCCCAGAAGCAGGCATTGGCGCCGGAGCAAATCCGCCGTAGCTTTCCATGGCGACTGCTTCTTCGTTGTAGTCGTACATGGCATAATTGTTTGCCTGATATGCCGCTGTTTCACTGACGGAGCCGGTTTCTGTTCTGCGTTTTTCAGATGTTCCACAGGCGCAGAGGGAGAACATCATGATAAAGCACAGCATGACTGGCAGGATGCGTTTTACCTGTTTCATGGCCACAATTCTCCTTTTATTGTCTGTTATTAATAAGACTCAAAACAATGTGCTGGCTCATCAGCATCCCTGCAGATGCCGTTACCCAGACAAGAGATCCCGGTATACTTCTCCTTCCCGGAGGAGGAACTTCCGTCTGCATCGGCTTTATCGGTTCCTCGGGTGAAAATACTACCGGGAGATGTTCGACTCCTCTGGCACGCAGTTCCTTCCGCATGACACGCGCAAGTGCATCTCCATACGTTTTTGAAATATCGGTAATCTGCAGGAGCTGTGCATCTTTTTTGTTTCCGGTTCCCATAGAGGAAATCAGTGGAATCCCTCTCTCCCGGCAAGTTTCGATGAGGTCCAGTTTGCAGGAAACCAGGTCGATGCAGTCCGCCACAAAACTATAGGGGCACTCACCGGCCGGAAAAAATTTATCTCTGCTTTCTGCGTTATATAGCTCTTCCCATACGTGAAGTTTGATCTCAGGATGAATCTCCTTTAACCGTTCGGCCATTACCGCAGCTTTTGCCCGCCCGTTATTTTTCCACAGTGCTTCTGATTGCCTGTTGATGTTGGTAACAGAGTAGGCATCGCTGTCCACCAGTGTCAATGTGCCGACGCCCGATCTCGCCAGTGCTTCCGCACACCATGAGCCTACGCCCCCTAAACCGAAAACAGCTACATGGCTGCCGGAAAGCGTTTCCATCGCCTTTTCTCCGAGGAGCATCCCTGCCCTAAAGAATTGTTCTTTCATAACTGCTTGCATCATACCTTAATTTGCTATTCTTTTTGTGAACGAATCATTTCCCGTACTGTAATTTTCTGTAAACAGTTCTTCTGTTCAGTCCAGTTCTTTTGCCAACGCTTTTTGTGCTCCGGACAGCATCAGTTTTATACGGTTGAGCTGATTGACTTCCGAGGCACCAGGATCATAGTCCACAGCCACCACATTTGCCTGTGGATATCGGGTTTTTAAGGCTTTGATTACGCCCTTCCCCACCACATGATTCGGCAGGCAGGCAAATGGCTGGATGCATACAATGTTCGGCGTTCCGGCAGAAATCAGTTCTGCCATTTCTCCGGTCAGGAACCATCCTTCCCCATACTGGTTGCCGATTGAAAGTAATGGCTTTGCAAGTGCGGCAATTTCCTGGATGGAAGGCGGCGGAGCAAACCGCTTGCTTTTTTTCAACGCATCCAACGCCGGCTTCCGCAGCGCATAGATCGTCTTTACCCCGACATCCGCAACCATCTGAGACAGCATTCCTTTTCCGAGATATCTGTGCCTGTAATCGGAGTTGTAAACGCTGTAATTCAGAAAATCCATCAGATCCGGAACAACAGCCTCAGCGCCTTCTTTTTCCAGCAGTTCCACAAGGTGGTTGTTAGCCAGAGGCATATACTTGACCAGGATTTCTCCCACAATGCCGACTTTCGGTTTTCTGAGTCCCTCATGGATCGGCAGTTTATCAAATGCCTCAACAATCCCTTTGCATACTCTTCTGTAACTGCTCCAGCCTGCGTGCGGTTCAGTGATAGAATCAATGGCTCTTTTTTCCCATTTTTTATGAAGAGCATTTGCTGATCCTGCTTCCACCTCATATGGCCGTACATGATAGAGGCATCGCATCAGCAGATCTCCGTATACAATTGCCTTGCCCGCATCTGCTATCAGCGGAAATGAGAGCCTGAAACCCGGATTTTTCTCCATTCCATTGGCGTTGAGAGAAATCACAGGGATATGGCTCTTGCCGGCTTTGTCAAGTGCACGGCGGATAAAACCCACATAGTTGCTTGCCCGGCAACAGCCGCCTGTCTGTGTCATCATGATGGCAAGCTTGTCCGTGTCATATTGGCCGGAGAGCACCGCATCCATAATCTGTCCCACTGTGATAATGGAGGGATAACAGGCATCGTTGTTGACATACTTCAGGCCCATATCAATAGCGGAACGGTTATCGTTTTCCAGAATAACCAGATGATAACCATGCTTTCGAAACACTTCCTGCAGAATGCCGAAGTGGATCGGGCTCATCTGAGGTGCAAGGATCGTCCATCCTTCACGGCGCATTTCCGCGCTGAAAATCGTCCTGTGATAGGCTGCGTCGGTCTTTTTCGGGACAATACCCTTTTCCCGGCGTTGCGCCATAGCAGACAGCAGGCTCCTGATGCGGATTCTGGCTGCACCGAGGTTATTGACTTCGTCAATTTTCAGCACGGTATACATTTTACCGCTGCCTTCAAGGATTTCGCTGACCTGGTCTGTCGTAACGGCATCCAGTCCGCATCCGAAAGAATTGAACTGCACCAGCTCTAAATCCTCCCGTGATCGGACAAACTCCGCTGCATTATACAGCCTCGAATGGTAAACCCACTGGTCTGTCACGCGCAGCGGCCGTTCCGGCTTTTCCAGCATCGGCAGGCTATCCTCTGTCAGGACGGCCAGCCCGTAGGACGTAATCATTTCCGGGATGCCGTGATTAATCTCCGGATCGATATGATACGGCCTTCCCGCCAGAACGATACCCGCTTTTTCGTTATTGTGTATCCATTGCAGAGCTTCTTTGCCCTTTTTCTTTACATCATTTTTCGCGCGGGCCTGTTCCTGCCAGGCTTCCCGCACTGCTTTTCTGACCTCTCCTTCCGGGATATTCCATTCTTCTTTGCAAACCTCAATCAGTCGTTCTGCGGCGGTTTTTTCACTCGTAAAGGCAATAAACGGCCGGATAAAATGCACCTCTCCGCGTGTGATCGGCTCCACATTGTTTTTCAGGTTTTCTGCATAAGAGACCACGATCGGGCAGTTGAAGTGATTCTGTGCCACAGAGCTTTCCTGCCGCTCATAGAACACACAGGGATGGAAAATTGTATTGATTCCGTGGCTGATCAACCACTGCACATGCCCGTGTGACAGTTTTGCCGGATAGCATTCTGATTCTGACGGGATACTCTCCATTCCTCTTTCATACATCCTGTGGCTGGAAGCCGGAGACAACACAACCCGAAATCCGAGTTTTGTAAAAAAAGTCGCCCAGAAGGGATAATTTTCGTACATATTCAGCACGCGCGGAATGCCGATTTCTCCGCGAGATGCATCCTTGAGAGGCGTATATCGGAACATGCGCTCCAGCTTATACCGCATCAGGTTCGGCACATCACTCTTTTTTTTGCTCTCCCCCGCTCCTCGTTCACAGCGGTTGCCGGTAATATGCTTCTCACCGGTGGGAAAGTGATTGATTGTCAGCATGCAATTGTTGGCGCAGCCTCCGCAATGGCGTGACTCTGTTGTGTAGGAAAGATTCAGGATCTCTTCCATCGGAAGCATGGTCGTATCCTGCCCGCGATAATGTCCTCTGGCGATCAGCGCAGCTCCGAATGCGCCCATAATTCCTGATATATCCGGGCAGACGGCTTTCACTCCGGCTATTTTTTCAAAAG
>JAGCAN010000108.1 GCA_017652685.1 Oscillospiraceae bacterium | reverse complement strand
CCTCGCCCTGCCGACGCGTGTTTTGAAGGAAACCATGGAGAGACTGAAGGAAAAAGCGTTCGTATAACGGATAATCAGAAACAGCCCCGACGGAAAATGATCCGCCGGGGCTGTTTCTGATTACTGTTTTTAAAACACACGGTCGCCGTTCTTGACCGTCTCTGTCGGCGTGAGCAGTACGACACCCTGCTCCGAATCCGTACCCAGGACGCGCACTTCGCTTTTCACCGATCCTATATGCATCGGTTCGAGATTGACGCAGCAGATCACCTGTTTTCCTATCAGTTCCTCCGGTGTATACAGATCGGTTATCTGGGCGGAAGACTTCTTTATCCCCAGTTCCGCGCCGAGATCTATGGTCAGCACATAGGCGGGATTGCGGGACTTTTTGTTGGGCTTGACATCCGTGACCGTGCCGGCCCGGACATCGACTTTTTCAAATTCATCCCTTGTTATCATGCCGCGATCCTCCTCTTGATTCTTGTGTTCATGAGTATTATAGCACAGAGCACAAGGACTATGCCGAAGAAACGGCCAGTCCCGAGCGTTTCCCGGAAAACGATGCAGCCGAGCAGCACGGCGGCGACGGTCTCCGTTGAGCCAAGCACGGGGATCCTGCCCGTCTCATGTATCAACTGCACACCGTGATAATAGAGAACATACGCCAGAGCAGTGGGGATAAGGGCATAAAGGAAGCCCCATCCGATGATCCCGGTGTTGACAGTTGGAAGTCCGTTCCACGGGCGAAGCCAGATACCCAGAAACACAGCTGCAAACCAGAAGCTAAAGATACAGATGGATACAGGGTCATCGCTTTCATCTGCAAGCCTGCTGAATACAGGTGTCAGACCAAAGCACAGGCCGGCGCCGAGACTGAAAAGTATACCTGCCGGCGAAGCGAGTGAGGAGGAGAGCTTCCCGTCAGTTGCGGCTAAGGCGCATCCGACTATGCAGAGCACCACTGCTGCGGATTTCTGAAGAGTGATCCGCTCCCCGAATAACCGCACGGAACAGAGCAGCGTTACTGCTGGTGCAATGTTTTGAAGCACCGTGCTTACACCGACGCCTGCATAGATCACCGCAAAGCTCCTGAAGACATTATAGATCCCCTGACCCACAAAGCCCAGCAGGGCACAGGCGGCGAGCGTTCGTCTGCGGACACGGAAGCATTTTCTACCGCTGCGAAGCAGACCGATCACCGTCATGATCACGGCGGCGAACATCACGCGAAGAAAACTGATCATCTCCGGTGAAGCTCCGCAGGCGTTCAGCCGCTTGACAAAAAGCCCGACCGTTCCCCAAAGGATGCCGGCGCCGAGAATGCACACGGCGCCGGTCCTTTCTGACTGCATGCGTCTCATCTGCCGGGTTTATGCCTTTGCGGTGTCTATACGGCCGATAAGCTCGGAAGCTGCGGCGGAGCACAGTGCGCCGATCACCAGAGCGGCACAGCCGAACACGGCCATCACGGCACCGGTGCTGAAGCTCATTGCGGCGGAGAGTGCAATCGTGAGAACGAGACAGACGGCAAACAGGATCACAAAAGCTTTGTTGGTGAGGTTTTTCATTGGTGTTCTCCTTTCAGAACTTTTATTTGTATTATTGTTGTTTGGTGTTTTTTCTTCCTTGACTTAAAGATACTCTGTGTTTAAAATAAAGTAAAGCGATAGATAATTAAGGTTAATTTAAGTATTACTTAATAAAAGGAGATACCATGGATACTGCCAGATACCGCGCGCTCGTCGCTTCAGTCGATACAGGGAGCTTTACAAAAGCAGCCGAGCTCCTGAACTATTCCACCTCTGGCGTCAGCCAACTGGTGAATGCGCTCGAGGATGAACTGGGGATGCCTCTGCTTGTGAGATCGCGCCGGGGCGTCACGTTGACTCCGGCCGGTGAAACACTGCTGCCGTCCGTCCGTGCCGTGATCCAGGATGAAGACCGCCTGCAGCAGACAGCCTCGGAGCTGAACGGTCTGATGCGCGGCGAACTGCGCATCGCAACTTATTCAAGCATCTCTTCACACTGGCTCCCAAGGTTAATAAAAGAATTTCAGAGAGACTATCCGCAGGTGCATATACATCTGATGGAAGGCGTAAGGCAGGAAGTGTATCAGTGGCTCTCTGAGGCGCGGGCAGATATGGCTTTTCTCAGCAAAGTGCCTGATACTCCCTATGACTGGATCCCTCTTGCAGAGGATCCGATGGTCGCCCTGCTGCCCAAGGATCATCCGTTGGCAGGAGAAAACGCCTATCCGCTCTCAGCGGTGGAAAAAGAAGCATTCATCATGCCGGCAATGGGAAGGGATGATGATCTGGCGGAGCTGTTTGAGCAGGAGGGTATCAGACCGTCCATCGTTTATTCCACAATTGAGACTTTTGCAGCCATTGCAATGATAGAGAACGGGCTCGGCATGACGGTAACGAATGATCTTATAACGGAAAACTGGCAGGCGGATGTCGTAAAGCTCCCGCTGGATCCGCCCCGCCACATCACGATGGGCATTCTGGTTCCGGACAGGAGTGCGCTGTCTCCTGCAGCTCGCAAATTCGTACAGTATGCGATCCGGCTCATTCCGAACCGCAGTTTGTAAATAGGTTGATTGGGCTTTATTTCTCGTCATCCCTCACACTGACATAAAAAAGCAGGATACCAACTAAGGTATCCTGCCTTTCGGTTATTGCTGTATCAGATTTTTCTGTTTTTCCTGGTCAAACTGCGTCTTCCTTCAATGCTTCGATGATACTGTCGTCCCTGAGCTTGTTTATACTGAGCAGCATGCTCAGCCCGACCACGGCGAAGACGGCCGCGATCACGGCGGCATAGGTCAGCAGGTTTGGATCAAAGGTGTATGTCTTATCTTCGATTGTGCTGTTCATCAGATAGCTGAGGAGCAGGGAAACGGGGATACCGATGACGAGCGCTCTGTAGCCGTAGAGGAAGGTCTCCAGCCGGATCATCTTCCGGAAGCCGCCGCTCGCCATGCCGACGGACTTGTACATTGCAAATTCCTTCCTGCGCAGCACCACCCCGGTGGAGATCGTGTTGACGATATTGGCAATGGCGATGAGCGTGAGCAGGATGCTAAAGCCGTACATTGCGGTCTTGAGCATCATGGTCACGGTGTTCATCACCGCAAGGGTGGCAGACAGATCCGCACAGCTGTAATGGTGATATCCGTCGTTTTCCAGCATTTCCTCGACTGCCCGGAAGACCTCGCTGTGACTTTCCGTCACCACACACATGTCGCAGGTCAGGATCTCTTCAGGGATCGTCTCCTTTGCCTTTTCGTAGTAGACCGATGCAGGGACGAATACGGTCACCGTTCCCTTCGGAGTCATGGCGAACAGAGTGCAGTCCTTGTCATACTTTACGAGATCCCCGATCTCCACGGCCGGCGGATTTCCATCCGCCTCATCGTAGCGGAGGCTTTGCCCGAGGATTTCCTCGTTGAACACGGTCCCTGAATTCTTCTTGCGGAACAGATCGTTCAGCAGAACGCCGCGCAGCGTATCGCCGAAGTATTTTTCCTCCGTCAGTCCGTTTGCCCGCAGGAGCTCTTTAAAGTCTTCATCCTCCGCGATCACGAGCGATATGCTGTCGAGCTTCAGCTTTGCAAAACCGGATGTCAGGAAGCGCGGGTCGGCAATGTCCCTGTTTGCGAGAGTAGCTTTCTCGTCCTCTTTTTTCTCAAAAAGGAACTGGATCATCCCGCCGCTGAAGACCCTGTCTACGCCGTCGGTGGCTTCCAGCGCCTCCCGCAGTTTATCGCTTTCGCTGAGCGAGCAGGACACCGCGATCTGATACGGCAGGTCGAAGTCGACCTGGTTTGCCTTCTCCACTGCCCGGCAGAAGAAGCTGATGGTGAGGAACAGGATCACGGAAACGGCGATGGATCCTGTGATTACGGCGCCTTTCAGGCCGTTCCGCTTTATGTTCTTGTAGGCAAGCTCGCCTTCATAGCCGAACAGCTTATGGATGAGAGGACTTACCTTCAGGCTTTTCGCACTTACCTTTATGGTGTCGCTCTGTCTCAGAGCGTCGATGGGCATGATCCTGGCCGCTTTCAGCGCAGGGAGAAGTGTGGACAGAAACACCGTCATCCCCGAAAGCAGCACGATGGCAAGGATGATCCACGGCGAACAGCGTACCGGTATGCTTCCGCGGATCCCCTCTGCACCGGCCAGGATTTCGGCTTCGAGGATTCTTCTGCCCAGAACGGAGAGCGTGACCCTGCTTCCGAGGTAGCCCAGAAGGAGCCCGAGCGGGATCCCGATGGCCCCGAGGATCAGCCCTTCAAAATAGATGGAAGACCGCTTCTGCCTGCCCGTCGCGCCGACGCTTGCCAGCATGCCGAGATAGCGCATCCTCTCCGCAAGGGACATCCCGACGGAATTGACGATCAGGATCACCGACGTGACGACGACGATCAGCAGTG
>JAGCAN010000012.1 GCA_017652685.1 Oscillospiraceae bacterium | reverse complement strand
TCAGCACCGGAGAAGAACTGCTTCTTTGTAAAAACGAATGGTATGGAGCTCGATACGCTGCAGCAGAAGCTGGCAGATGTCAACGGTCTGATAAAGGTTAAAGACGCTTCAGCAGATCGGAATGTGATCGAGCAGTTCACATTCCGATCTGCTGAAGCGTCTTTAACCTTTATCAGACCGTTGACATCTGCCAGCTTCTGCTGCAGCGTATCGAGCTCAATACCATTCGTTTTTACAAAGAAGCAGTTCTTCTCCGGCGCTGAGAGGAAGACTTCTTCATAACCCTGCGGCGTCATAAAGAAAAGCTGTCCGTAGTAGTTTTCGAAAACGCCGGTAACCTGGAGTTCGTTGAGGTTCATGCCGGAGTCGTAAACCATCACATTTTCGCCGACGTTGATGTGGTAGTGCTCCCAGAATCGTCTGGGAACCAGTGCACCATTATCCGGGAGTTCGAGTGCATCTCCGCTGTCCAGATCCCTCAATGCAAAATAGCCTTCCAGAGTGCCTCTCTCTGCAACAATCAGAGTAAGCTCATTCAGTGTAT
Source organism: Oscillospiraceae bacterium (assembly GCA_017652685.1). Taxonomy (GTDB): domain Bacteria; phylum Bacillota; class Clostridia; order Oscillospirales; family Oscillospiraceae; genus Limivicinus. Next base: position 3,295 of record JAGCAN010000012.1, on the reverse strand, counting down.
CATCTGCTTTGAAAATGGCCTCCGCCTTGCGAACTTCAATATGCGGGAGTGCATTTCGGTCAAGAATCGCCTCAATCTCCGAGGATGCGTTTGCATTCTCATCAGAATTGTAGAAGACCTCCGCTTCGTAAGTCAGAATTCCTCCGAATTGGCGGTCCGGTACGCCGCTGATACCGTATCGGAGCGTAAAACCTACTACCATCAGGATACAACCGCCTGCGATGCTGACAGTTGTGACCAGTACGCGGCTCCAGTCCGTACGCATATTCCGGAAGATCAGATGGGAATACAGATTCCTTTTCACTGATCGACCGGCTTTTTTTCTTCCTTTCGAAGGAGTAAGGCCCTGAACAAGCTGAATCGCAGGTAGACGAAGCAGGTTGCCGCAGCCGAGATACACAGCAACGAGAGAGATCGTAAATGAACCGGCGATGACGAGCCCGGATTCCAGAGGCAGAAAGCTGCCTGTGCCTCTTCCATAAGTCAGAAGCTTTTCGTAGGATTGCAGAACTACTCGCTGCAACGGGAGCCAGGCGAGAAGAATCCCGAGTCCCACGCCAAGCATGGTTGCGGTACAGGCAAAGTAGAGGTATTTAGCAAATACTTCGCGGTTATAAAGCCCTAGTGCTTTTGTAGCCCCGATAATGGTGCGCTGCTGCTCAACCATACGGCCAATTGTAGCATAGATTACCAAAGCACCGACTACCAGGAAAATAGTGGAAAAAGACATGCTCAGTGAAGAAAGCTTATTGGAATTTTCCCTGGCATAGATGAATCCAGGATTGCCTTTGTTGTTGAGCACGACCCAACGGCCGATTTCAATCTTATTTCGGATTTGTTCTGTATCCCGGAGTTCTTTATCAGCTTTCTGATACTGCTGTTCACCATCGGCATATTCTTTTTCGGCATCGGCGAGTTGCTGCTCTGCGTCGCGAAGTGCAGATTCCGCCTCCAGGTACTGCTTTTCCCCCTCCTCGATCTGCCTCAGCTTCTTTTCGTAGAGGGTAACTCCGTCAAGGTACTCTTCTCCCTTGAAATACCACAGATCTCTCCCCGTCTTATACTGGCGCAGCATTTCAGGGTAAGGCGAACCGAGCAGTTCTGCTACAGCCGCAGCGACATCTTCCGGCACGGAACCGAACATGCTTTCAGCCTGTGCGAGAAGAGCTTCACCCTGGTCAAGCTGTTCTTTTGCAGTTTTGAGCTGTTCTTCCGCTTCGCGTATTGCTTCCCAACCCTCATCGAGTTCCCGGCGTGCATTCTCAAGCTCCGCTCTCTTGTTCGCAAGCTCGCTGTATCCCTCTTCAATCTTTCGACGGCCGTCGGCGAGTTCCTCCTGACCTTCCAGCAGTTTTTGTCGGCCTTCAGCGATCTTGTTATCAATATTAGCCTGCAGACGTTCACCGCGCTGAGCTGCCTGCTCGTCGGCAATGGCGTTAATTGCATTTTCTACAGGGCTGATTACATCCCAATAGGCGTCACTGTAGCGATTTTCGGGTGCTCCCACGACACGGATGCGGATTTTCATAAAGGACCCGTCGAGTCCTTCTTTGTTGAAACTGTCCTCACTCACGAGGATGTAAGGCGTAACCGGAACCATATGGGTAATATGCTCCGGCGTCTGAAAAACACCCGTGATCACAAAATCTTTAACAAGGAGCGGATCAACATCCGAAATCAGCTTGCTATCGAGGCTGATCCGCTGACCGACGGAGAGCCCGTACTGATCCAAAAGTTCCTTTTCTACAGCGCACTCGGTTACCTTTTCAGGAAGACGGCCTTCCAGAAGCTTTGGCCGGGAGAGATTTCCCGGCAGGCTGGTTACCGAAACGTTTATGTTGCGGCCTCCTGTGCGAAGCTTTGTATCAACCTGCCATACCCGCTCCGCCTCCTCAACAGAGGGAAAGGAAAGAATTGTTTTGAGATTCTCCTCGTCCATCAGCATGGTGGAGGTGATTTCAAGGTCCCACAATCCGTAGGAATTGAAAAATCGTACTGCATCCTTCTTTAGGGTTGCAGCTGAGTAAGCAATACCAAGGTAAGAAAGCGATGCCAGCATCCCGATTATTACAATCGAGAGATATGCGATGATCTCCCTGCGGATATTGCGGCGCGCATCCAGTAATTGCGTTCGTGTCATCAGCTTTTACCAGACGAGTTCAGTAGCAGGCAGGGGACGGAGATTGGTGCGGATACTGGCTACGCGGCCGTTTCTGATTTTGACAACGCGGTTTGCCATCTTGGCAATCTCCGGATTATGGGTGATCATCACAACCGTTGTTCCACGGTTTTTCATGATCTCTTCGAATACGGAGAGAACCTCGATGCTGGTCTGGTAATCGAGAGCGGCGGTCGGCTCATCGGCGAAAATGATGCGCGGCCGCTTGACTATGGCGCGTGCAATGGCCACACGCTGCTGCTGGCCGCCTGAGAGAGCGGCCGGATAGTAATCTGCCCGTTCTGTGAGCCCTACTCTGGAAATCGCTTCAGATGCAGGCATGGAAGAAGGGGAGAGATCCGCGATGAACTGTACGTTTTCCTGAGCCGTGAGATTCGGCATGAGATTGTAGGACTGGAAAACAAAACCGAGATATTCCCTCCGAAATTTAGTAAGCTCTTTGTCAGAGGGATGGGAAAAGTCCTTCCCATCGATCAGAAGCTCACCGTCTGTAAGGGAATCCATCCCACCGATGATGTTTACCATGGACGATTTTCCGCATCCCGATTCCCCCAGAACGACAAGAAACTCATTTTTATAGATATCAAGATTAATGCCTTTCAGAACATGTACAACACTGTCGCCTGCGGGATAATCCTTGGTGACACCACGCAGAGAAATCAGAACTTCCTTTTGCTCACCACGGTCTATAGTCAGCCCGTTGTCTTCGATTACGATTGCAGCAAGGGCTGCCATACGTGAACAGAACTGCATTTCCCTGGTATCGAAACAATTGCCATCGTTCCTGTTGAAGACTTCTACACAGCCGATGATGTTTTGCAGATTGTTCAGCGGTACGCAGATCATACTTTTCGCTGAAAAGCCGCTTTCATCAAACACAGTTCCCTCGAAACGCGGATCTTTCGAAGTGTCTTCGATCAGTACGGAGTTGCCGGAACCAGTGACAATACCCTCAATGCCGATGCCGTTTTCAATACTGACATTGGAAATATCTGACGGGCCGATATGATACAGCGGGATGAGACGGTCGGTCTCCAAATCTCGATACCAGATTACACCTGCTTCACAGTCGAGCGTACGGACGATGATTTACAAACTCACTGCAAGCGCGTTTTC
>JAGCAN010000107.1 GCA_017652685.1 Oscillospiraceae bacterium | reverse complement strand
GGGCCGATTGTGATCGGGCAGGCGGCCGAGTTTGACTACGCCGGAGCACAGGCCTGCCGTGTGCTGCGGCAGGAGGGCATTTCAACTGTTCTGGTCAACTCAAACCCTGCCACCATTATGACAGATAAAAGTCTTGCTGACGCGATTTATCTGGAACCGCTGACTGCTGAGACGCTGCGCCGCATTCTTGCCAGGGAGCGGCCTGACGGCTTGCTTGCCGGTCTGGGCGGCCAGATGGGCTTGACCCTTGCCATGCAGCTGTCGAGGGACGGAACGCTTGCACGATATGGGGTGCGCTTACTCGGTTCGGACATGGAGGCAATCGACCGCGCCGAGGATCGGGAACTGTTTCGCGACATGCTGTGTGAGATGGGGCAGCCTGTGATCCCCTCTGACGTGGCTAACGAGGTAGAGGAGGCTTTTGCCGTCGCAGCACGGATCGGATACCCGGTCATTGTGCGTCCGGCCTTTACACTCGGCGGCAGTGGAGGCGGTATTGCAGAAAATGAGGTGGAATTGCGCACCATCGCGAAAACCGGGCTTGACCTCTCACCGATCCGCCAGATATTGGTGGAAAAATGTATTTCCGGCTGGAAGGAGATCGAATTTGAGACCATGCGTGATGCGGCCGGCAACGTGATTGCCGTCTGCTCGATGGAGAATCTCGATCCCGTCGGTATCCATACCGGAGATTCCATAGTTGTCGCTCCGGCGCTGACGCTCTCGGACAAGGAATATCAGATGCTTCGCTCGGCTGCATTGGATATTATTACACGTCTGGGTATAGTGGGTGGTTGTAACTGTCAGTTTGCGTTGAATCCCGACAGCTTTGAATACGCTGTCATCGAGGTTAATCCGCGTGTCTCGCGTTCTTCGGCGCTTGCTTCAAAGGCAACGGGTTATCCCATTGCCAAGATCAGCACGAAGCTTGCTCTGGGTTACACGCTTGACGAAATCAAAAATGACATTACGGGTAAGACCTGTGCCTGTTTTGAGCCTACGCTTGACTACGTCGTGGTCAAAGTGCCTAAGTGGCCTTTTGACAAATTCGCTGGCTCTAGTCGCCGCCTCGGCACACAGATGAAGGCGACGGGGGAGGTCATGGCCATCGCGCCGAACTTTGAAATGGCGCTGCTGAAAGCTGTCCGCGGGGCGGAAATCTCGCTTGACACGCTGAATGCTGCTCCGCTTTCTGACGCACCGCTGGGAGAACGGCTCAAAGAACCGGACGATCAAAGGCTCTTCACCGTCTTTGAGGCGCTCAAAGCCGGGTATAGTGTGGAAGAAATTCATTCTGTTACACGCATTGACCCCTGGTTTCTGCACAGGCTCAAACATCTAGCCGATTTTGAGGAGAAAATCGCTTCCGGTCTCGATGAAGAGCGGTACCGCGAGGGCAAATACCTCGGCTATACCGATGAGGCGCTTCGCCGCCTCTCTGGTACGGAGGAACTGCCTGCTCTCTTCATGAGCTACAAGATGGTCGATACCTGCGGTGCCGAGTTCGACGCCGAAACACCCTATTTCTACTCCTGCTTCGACGAGATTTGTGAGAGCCGCACCTTGCCGCGCAGCGGCAATCCTGTCGTGATGGTGCTTGGTTCCGGGCCGATCCGCATCGGACAGGGTATCGAATTCGACTACAGCTCGGTTCACTGTGTCTGGACGTTGCGGGAGATGGGATACGACGTTGTCATCGTGAACAACAATCCTGAAACCGTTTCAACCGACTACGACACTGCAGACCGTCTGTATTTTGAGCCGTTGTGCCCGGAGGATGTCTGGAATATCCTGCAGGTGGAAAAGCCTGTGGGGGTTGTGGTTGCCTTCGGTGGGCAGACGGCCATTAAACTCACCGCATTTCTGTACAGGCGGGGCGTCAACATCCTCGGTACCTCGGCCGACAGCATCGACATGGCTGAGGACCGGGCGCGCTTTGACGCGCTTTTGGAACGCTTTGGCATTCGCCGTCCGCTCGGACGCGGGGTCAACACGCTTTCGGAGGCTCTGGAAGCTGCGGAGAATCTGGGTTATCCGGTGCTGCTGCGGCCTTCCTATGTCATTGGGGGACAGAACATGACAATCTCCCGCACACGGGAGCATACCGAGACCTATATGCGCAGCATCCTCTCCGGGGGAATCGAGAATCCGGTGCTGGTGGATAAATACATGCCCGGTACTGAACTGGAGGTGGACGTCATCTCTGACGGGGAGGATGTGCTGATCCCCGGTATTATGGAGCACATCGAGCGTGCAGGCGTGCACAGCGGTGATTCCATTGCCGTCTATCCACCTTACAATCTCTCCGACCGCTTTCTGGAGCGGATCTGTGAGGTGTCGCGCCAGCTTGCACTGGCTTTGGGAACGCGGGGCCTCGTGAATATCCAGTATCTTATTTACGATGACGAGCTCTATGTGATTGAGGTCAATCCCCGTGCTTCCCGTACTGTGCCGTATATCAGCAAGGTAACGAATGTGCCGATGGTTGATCTCGCCTCGCGAATCATGCTCGGGGCGAAGCTGCGTGATCTCAGCTACGGCACCGGTCTCTGGCGCACACCGCCCTATTACGCGGTCAAGGTGCCGGTCTTCTCTTTTGAAAAGCTCAGCGATGCCAACTCTATCCTGGGGCCGGAAATGAAATCCACCGGTGAGGTGCTTGGCCTGGGGCGTACACTGGCGGAGGCCTTGTTTAAAGGCCTCACTGCTGCAGGGCTCACGGTGCCGCCGCTCCACGGTGGAGTGACGGGTGTGTTGCTGAGTGTCGAGACAAACGACTATCCTGAAATCCTAGCCTTGGCCCGGCGTTTTTATGAGCTCGGTCTCAGGCTTTATGCCACCAGTGGTACTGCCACGGCAATCAGTGCGCTCGGTATCGAGGTGACTGCAGTTCCCAACGCTACGGAGAACGATACGCTCTGGCAGCTGATGGAGCAGGGGGCGCTGCGGTATATTGTATATACCGGGGCTGTCAAGGATGCTACGATGGGCGACTATATTGCCCTGCATCGCCGTGCAATGCAGCTGGGAATTCCGTGCCTCACGTCTCTCGATACAGCCAATGCCCTTGCGGATATCATCGCCAGCCGTTATAACGAGAGCAACACGGAGTTAGTGGATCTCAACAACATGCGAAATTGTCGCCGGCAGATCGCCTTTACAAAAATGCAGTCCTGTGGCAATGACTATATCTTCATCGAGAACTTTGACGGTAGCATTACCTGCCCGGAATCTCTTTGTGTCAGCCTCTGCGAGGCGCACTTCGGGATTGGGGCCGACGGTATCGTTTTAATGGAGCAATCAGACTGCGCGGATATCAGAATGCGTTCCTTCAACCGCGATGGCAGCGAGGGACGCATGGCAGGGAACAACCTGCGCTGCGTGGCAAAGTACCTGTATGACAAGGGCCTGTGCCGAAGGGACCGCATCCGGATTGAGATGGCTAGCGGGATCCATACGGCAGAACTGTTCGTACGGGATGGGCGTGTCAGCTCGGTACGGGTAGAGGTCGGAAGTGTCAGCTTTGACGTAAAGGAAATCCCGGTAGCCTGGCCCGGAGCCTTCATGATCGACGAGCCGGTAGAAATCGGTGGGTATAGCTGGCGGGCAAGCTGCCTTTCTGTTGGAAACCCTCACTGTGTCGTGTTCTGTGATAATCTTGAACAGCTGAAACTGGATGAGATCGGCCCGGCGTTTGAGTTTGATCCGCTTTTCCCTGAACGTGTCAACGTGGAATTTGTACACGTGGTAGGTCGGCGTGATTTGCGTATGCGTGTCTGGGAGCGTGGAATCGGAGAAACGCTTGCCTGTGGAACCGGGGCCTGCGCCGCTGCTGCTACTGCCGCAAAACTGGGCTACTGTGCTGCTGAGGGGGAGCTGACCGTCGCACAGCCCGGCGGTGTGATGACGGTGGAGTTACGCCCGAAAGGGGTCTGGCTGAGCGGAAGTGTCGTGACCGTGTTTGAAGGAAGTTTTGAATACTGATCTGCACCGAACTGGTGCAGATTTTTTTGTTTTCTGCTCTTGCGAAAACTGTTCACACAAAATTTATTGTCAAATGAAGAGCAACATGATAAAATACTTTGATTTGATTATTATATTCGGAGCAGAGTATGTGGATTTCGGATCAATGGCAGGACTTTGAGTTGATTGACTGTTCGGGAGGAGAAAAGCTTGAGCGATGGGGTGATTTTTTCCTCATCCGTCCCGATCCTCAGGCAATCTGGGTAACGCCGCGAACGGATGAACGCTGGTATGCCAGCAACGCCCGCTATCGCCGCAGTGAGACTGGCGGCGGGAGCTGGAGCAAAGCCAGGCTTCCGGAATCCTGGCAGATACGATACAGAGAGCTTGTTTTCAATGTCAAGCCGATGAATTTCAAGCATACCGGTATCTTTCCTGAACAGGCTGTCAACTGGGACTGGGCTGCCGATCAGATTCGTTCAGCCGGGCGGCCGGTCAGCGTTCTGAATCTGTTCGCCTATACCGGAGGTGCGACCGTTGCCTGTGCAAAAGCCGGCGCATCTGTATGTCACGTGGATGCTGCAAAAGGCATGGTATCCTGGGGAAAAGAAAATGCTGCATCTTCCGGCCTCGCCGGGGCGTCGATCCGCTGGATTGTGGATGACTGTGCCAAATTTGTCGAGCGCGAAATCCGTCGCGGGCATCGATATGATGCTGTTATTATGGATCCTCCTTCTTACGGGCGCGGCCCCGGAGGAGAAATCTGGAAGCTGGAGCAGAACCTCTGGCCGTTTCTCACGCTTTGCATGGGAGTCCTCTCAGAGAATCCTCTGTTTATGTTGATTAATTCTTATACAACTGGCCTCTCACCCTCAGTGCTCACCTATATGACAGAGAGCACGGTTTCCAGAAAATTCGGCGGGCACAGCGATGCGCAGGAACTTGGCCTTCCGGTGAGCTCAAACGGACTTGTGCTTCCGTGTGGAGCTTCCTGTCGATGGACTATAAAATGAAAGTCGTCTTCGGTAATGAGTAGTATAATTCAGTTTGATCATGTTCATTATAAATATCCGGGAGATGAAAAAGAGAGCCTGTGCGGGATCTCTCTCAGCATTGAAGAAGGTTCATTTGTTGCCGTTTTGGGAAGAAACGGATCAGGAAAGAGCAGTGTCGCGAAGCATATGAATGCAATTCTGGTGCCGGATTCCGGTAAGGTAACGGTTTGCGGAATGGACACTGCAGATGAATCCAACCTTTTGAAGATCCGCCGGAATGTCGGAATGGTTTTTCAGAATCCCGACAATCAGATCGTTGCAAATGTTGTGGAAGATGATGTTGCCTTTGCACCCGAAAATCTTGGGATACCTTCTGCAGAAATCAGGGAGAGAGTTGATTCTTCCCTGGAGCTCGTCGGTATGCTGGAGTATAAAAAGCATGCACCGCACCTTCTTTCCGGCGGGCAGAAGCAGCGTGTGGCAATTGCGGGTGTGCTTGCCATGCAGCCCGGCATTATTGTCCTTGATGAGCCGACCGCCATGCTGGATCCGCAGGGACGGAAAGATGTCATTTCTACCATAACCAGGCTCTGCAGGGAAAACCATATGACGGTTGTTCTCATCACGCACCACATGGATGAATGCGTCAATGCGGACGAAGTGATTGTCCTCTCGGCCGGTTCCGTTGCAGCCTCCGGCCCCCCGCAGGAAGTTTTTTCCGATATTGCTTTGATGGAGGAACAGGGGCTCTCTTCCCCTGAGACCGTGAAAATACTCTATGATTTAAATCGGGAGGGTTTCTCTTTCCCGCTTACCACGCTCGGCGTGGATGCCTGCGCACAGATGATCGCTGATGCATTGGAGAGCCGATAGATGGCAGATATCAAAGTCGTAAACCTCAGCCACAGCTACAGTATAGGAACGCCTTTTGAAAAAAAAGCTTTGGATAATATCAGCCTCGAAATTCCCCACGGGCAGATGGTGGGGCTTTTAGGGCACACGGGTTCGGGAAAATCGAGCCTGGTTCAGCATTTCAACGCATTGCTGCAGCCCACCGCCGGCCAGGTTTATGTCGGCGGGGTGGATATCAACAGCAGCAAGATCACACGCAGGGATGTAAAACATCAGGTCGGGCTGGTGTTTCAGTATCCGGAATATCAGCTCTTTGAAGAAACCGTCTATAAAGACATTGCTTTCGGACCGCAGAATATGGGCCTTTCCTCTTCTGAGATCGATGAGCGTGTCCGCGAAGCTGCAGGCTTTGCTGGCGTGTCGGAAGACCTGTTTGAAAAATCTCCTCTGGAACTTTCCGGAGGTCAGAAGCGCAGAATCGCTATCGCCGGTGTCATTGCCATGCGTCCGGGTGTGCTTATTCTGGATGAGCCGACAGCCGGTCTGGATCCTGAGGGCAGCCGCCTCATTTTGCAAAATCTCTGTTCCTATCGGCGCAGTACCGGCTCCACGGTCATTATTGTGAGCCACAACATGGATGACATGGCACGCATTGCCGAACGTCTGATTGTCCTTGCCAACGCAGCTCTTGTGATGGACGGGACTCCGGAAGAAGTCTTTTCTGAGCCGGAAAAAATCCGTGCTCTCGGTCTCAATGTCCCTCAGTCTACTCAGATTGCACTGGCCCTGAAAGAAAAAGGCATTGATTTGAGAGAGCCTGTTTTTACACATGAGCTGCTGCTGAATGCAATCCTCCGTATAAAGGAGGCTGCTGTATGCTGAAGGATATTACGCTTGGCCAGTACTTTCCGGGTGATACGATCGTCCACCGTCTTGACCCCAGGACAAAGCTGATCCTTGTTGTCCTGTATATTATTGCGCTCTTTCAGGCGGAAGGCTGGGTCTCGTATGCCGTTGTTCTCGCGGTTTCCGTGCTTTGTATGCTCTTGTCTCATATCAGGCCGAAAAACCTTTTTAGAGGCTTGAAGCCGATGCTGATCATCATTACACTGACGGCCCTTTTGAATATTTTCTATACTGATGGCACACCTGTTGTACCCGGTTGGATTATTACCTGGGAGGGTATTGCCCGGGCAGTGAAGATGATTCTGCGTATTGTTCTTCTGATCACCGGAACATTCCTCCTCACCTACACCACAAGCCCGATTGCTTTAACGGATGGGTTGGAGATGCTGCTCAGCCCGTTAAAAAAGTGGAAGGTTCCCGTCCATGAGATGACAATGATGATGAGTATGGCACTCCGCTTTATCCCGACGCTCATTGAGGAAACCGATAAAATCATGTCTGCCCAGCGTGCCCGGGGAGCTGATTTTGAGACTGGCAGTCTCGTCAGACGTGCAACAGCTCTCATTCCGGTCCTTGTTCCTCTGTTTGTTTCTTCTTTTCGCCGCGCAGATGAACTCGCCGTTGCCATGGAATGTCGTTGTTATCACGGCGGGGAGGGGAGAACCAGAATGAAACAGCTGGTGATGTCTTCTGCCGATCATGTGGCTCTCCTGCTTGGGGTTCTCTTCCTTGCAGGTATAATCGTTCTGAAATTGCTGGGGCTGTGAACAAATGAGAAATATTGCACTTCGCCTGCGGTACGATGGCAGCCGGTATCATGGTTGGCAGGTTCAGAAGAAGGACAGTACCGTTGCCCAGACCATGGAGGATGCGCTGGAAAAGGTGCTGGGAGTTCGGACAAAAATTACCGGCTGCGGAAGGACGGATGCCGGGGTTCATGCCCTGCGCTACTGTGCTAATTTCAGGGCGGAAACGGCTATACCGGTTGACCGGATTCCTCTTGCCATCAATTCGCGTCTTCCGGATGATATTGCAGTTGTCTCCGCCTGTGATGCACTGCCGGATTTTAATGCGATTTCTTCCTGCCGTAAAAAGGAATATGTATATAAAATCCTTAACAGCCGTATTCGTGACCCTTTCCTGGCTGACCGTGTCTGTTTCTGGCCGCAGCAGTTGGATATGGACCTGATTGCCCGTGCTGCTGCTGCCTTTATCGGAACGCATGATTTCAAGGCTGTTCGCAGCGTCGGTACGGAGACAAAAACGACGGTTCGTACCGTCTACTCCTGCCATGCGGAAAAAACGGGAGATATCATCACCATCTCCGTTTGTGCAGACGGTTTTCTTTATAATATGTGCCGTGCCATGGTAGGCACAATGGTATATGCGGCTTACGGCAAACTGCTTCCGGAAGAGATTCCGTCTCTCCTCGAAAAGGGAGACAGACGTCTTACCGGCCCGACCATGCCGCCGCAGGGGCTGTATCTCAACCGGGTCTGGTATGACGGGCCGGTAGGGGAGCTGTTTTTGGACTGAGTGGATTTTGTGCCGAAACGCAGAACGTTGATGAGGTGTAACAATGATAAAGCTGATTTTGAATATTACCCTGATGGTTATTCTTGCTTTGTGTATCTGGGGTGGTTTTAAGCGAGG
>JAGCAN010000106.1 GCA_017652685.1 Oscillospiraceae bacterium | reverse complement strand
TGCCGGTTGAAATTCTCAATTGCCTCACGGCTCAGCTCATCTTCTCTCAGCATATCGAAAGCGTGCATATTCGTGTGGTAAACATCTACCTCTGCCTCCACACCGGCTCTTTTGAGGTCTTCCACATATCTCAGCGTCTCAGCATAGAACGGTTCGCCATCACCTACGAATGTATAGCATGGTGGCAAATTTGTATAGTCTGTCTGCCATGACGGGGCTGCATAGGGAGATACCGGTTTCTTTGCATCTCCCCGCAGATAAAGCCGCCAGCCGAAATGATTGCGTCTGGTATTCCAGACCTTTCCGTGATTATTTCTTGAGCTCTCCGTGTCGATGTTACTGATCATCGGGTAGAGCGGCATCTGATAGGCAATGCGAATTCCTCTGTCTCTTGCCATCATGCACACAGCGATAGCAAGTCCTCCCCCCGCACTCTCACCGCCAATCATGATCGTATCTTCCCGGCTGTTCATATATTCCAGCACCTGATAGCAGTCATCCACGGCTGCCGGATACGGTTTTTGCCATGCCAGCCGATAGCCGGGAGAGTACACTGTGACACCGAACTTCCTGACGAGATCCACTGCCCGGCTCATATACACCATTTCTTTCATGCCTATGATATAACCACCGCCATGAATCCACAGGACACTGATATCAGTGCCTGGCTGTTTTGCCGGAGTGAGAATCAATACCGGTATTGTACCTACCCGTATCTTCCGGACGTGGATGTCTTTATCCGGGACTAATCTGATTTTCATGATTTGCCATAGTCATCTACTTTCTGACGTCTCTGTTTTCAATTTGCTTCAGAGGAAAGATGAACTTTTTAACCGATTGCCTGAACAGACCAGTCAGGATTTTGCAGCATAGCGCGTCCCACCCCGATGAGATCAGCTGCACCATCCTGCAAGAGCTGTTCTGCCTCATCCGCAGTGCTGATGCCCCCCGTAAGAAGCACCGGGATCTGAACATTCTCTTTCGCCGGTCTGCTTAATTCGGAAAACCATCCGGGCTGCGATATACCGTTCAGCACGAAACCGCATAATCCACCCGAAATGTCCAGAAGATCCGCACCAGCTTCCGCAAAGAGCCGGCTTACCTCCGGAATATCCTCCTTCAAACTGCCGCCTTCCATGTAATCACACGCACCAAAGCGGATCGCAATGGGGTAATCTTTTCCGACAGCAGCTCTGACCGCCTGCAGGATTTCTCTGTGCAGCCTTGTCCGTCCATCCAGAGTCTGCCCGTTATACGCATCTGTACGGTGATTGGTCAGGGGCGAATAAAACTGATTGAGCAGGTATCCGTGAGCACTGTGGATCTCTACGCCGTCAAATCCGGCGGCCTTTGCACGCAGGGCTGCTGCCACAAAGCATTCCGTCACATGAGCAATATCATCCAATGTCATCGGTACAGCCTCAGCTGTATCATCCCGTACCGGTATGCCGCTTGGGCTGATGGCAGGCAGCCCTGAACCCTTGGAACGTGCGCCGGCGTGATTGAGCTGTGCAAAAATTGCCGCGCCGCGTTCCCGCACTGCTGCAGTCAGCTTTGTATATGCCGGGATAACAGAATCATCCGCCATGGAAAGCTGCTTCTCATGTGCCATGCCTTCAGGAGAGATATACGCATGCTCTACAATAATCAGAGCGGTAGCATCCGCACGTGCGGCATAATACGAAATGAGGCTGTCATCCGGGGCTCCATGATCTGCTTTACCGGTTGCCATTGGGGGCATTACGATTCTGTTGCGCAATTTCAGATGATTGACTGTGATCGTTTCCTTCAGCATAAGGGCTTCCTCCTGATTTTATTGTGCCGCAAATTGTTAAGGTAAAGTTTTGAACACTTTCCACAGAGTTATCCACAATTATGTTAATGGACCTCTGTGTTTTACACTTTATATGGTAGTGAGAGCTTATAGAGAGGGGAATACATTGTTTTCTCCGGAATAGAGATTACATAAGTATATTTACATAATAATTGTATTCGCATAAGGGAACTGTCAGGAAGAGCCGGCAGTTCCTTTCTCTTCGAGTCTTTTACGGTATTTCTCGAGAGACGGCTTTACGGCTGATTCCGGGTCAATTCCCATTTCAGCACACAGCGCAAGAATAGAAAACAGACTGTCGCCCATTTCGTCGATCATTTTGTCTGTGAGAGCGAAAGCCTGTTTCCCGTAGTCCGAGCACGTCAGGATTTCTTTTCCCAATTCACCTGTTTCGGAAACAAGATCTATATAACGGTCTTTTACGCTGCAGTGAAGCTGATGCAGATCCAGGAATTCGGATACACCGAAATCAGCAGAAAGGTTTGACATAGGTGATTATCTCCTGATTTGATGATACAGGTAATCCTTGTTTCAGGAATTAAGAAGTATGGTTTGCCAGATGGTCAAGGCGCATGGGAGAAAAGACATCGATAATAATCGTGTCCGGTTCGGAAGTAATTACACTGTGTGCCTCCTGAGGGGCAAAAGCAACGGCATCACCGGCTTTGCAGTTTCGCTCCGTACCGTCTGCAAGAATGATTTTTGCAGATCCCTGTATGATATAAGATAGCTGTACATGATAGTGGTCATGCAGCGGAATGACATGATTGGCATGAAAGAAGTGCCATTCCATCATCATGGTTTCGGGAGTATATGCGAGGATGCGGCTTCGAAATCCTTTTTCGTCCTGGATGTTTTTAGGCTGTTCTTCAACTGGGAATAGCTTGCTGAACATGGCAGATCTCCTTTGATTAAATTTTATTTTATTGTATCATCGGCTCTATCATTCGTAAAGGTAAAATTTCATCGGAACAAAACAGAAAAGGCGGGGCTCATGGCCCCGCCTGAACTATTTTGCTGTAAGGATCAGTCGTCCCAGTCTTTCTTTGCTTTCAGAACTGCACCGGTATTGGCATCGATATCGTATTCGTATTCCAACCCGTTGAAGTAGAACTCGATTTCGTAGACCTGTCTGCCGTGTTCATAGTCGAGCTCGCATTTTTTCATCATTGCATGTCCACCGGGAACACCCGCATGCTTCAGAGCAGCTGCCACAGCTTCATTCTGGTTGACTCCACCGACGACGGCTTCGAGTTCCTTATCGTTCATAACTGCGTTGTTGAGGTTTTTCATTTTTAATTTTCTCCTTTGTTTTTTGTTTTGTGAGCTCATGATAGCACAGGAAGTGTCACACAACTGTCACACAAATCAGGAAAATAAATATTTTTAGATATGGTAAATTTAATGCGTGCTGTGTCTGCGCATTCTTTTCATGGTTGCCATCACCAGTGCACTGAAACTGAGAACCAGGGCTAAATAGAACAAACTGGCGGTCAGGCTGTGTTCCGGTATGATCACGTGTTTGCACAAAAGGATGACCTGTACATGGAAAAGATAAACGTACATACTCAGCTTGCCTGGCTTTGCCAGGAATGTGCATCCGTGAGAATTGAGCCAGCTGCTGATTGGACCGAAATCATTGACACCATGAAGCACAATGACTGACCTTTCTGCGCCACGGCGGTTAACCCGGTTTCGGCCTCTTTCGGTAGATTCAGAAATCGCCGGATTTCTCCGGCGATTCTCTCATTCAAATCTTGCAGCGACGTCTTCCAGATATTTCCGGATCGGCAGATGCTGCGGGCACATAGCTTCGCACTGGCCGCATTTAATGCAGTCACTGGCCTTGCCGAAGCTCAGTGTGAGACGTTCATAATAACCGGGCTGTGGCGTCCAGCCTTTGTTCGGGTCTTCCTGCATGTCTGCATTGTACAGGGAGAAATACTTCGGGATGGCAATATTCTGCGGGCAGTTTACCGTGCAGTAGGAGCAGCCGGTGCAGGGGATCACGATTTTGCTGTTGATCATCCCGGCAGCACGGTGCATCATACCGAGCTCTTCGTGCGTCAGCGGAACGAAGTTTTCCATGTAACCGGTGTTATCGAGGATCTGTGCCATGTCACTCATGCCGCTGAGCACCATGAATACATTGCTGTGGCTTGCCGCAAAACGGATAGCCCATGACGGAATCGACATTGCAGGATCCGCAGCAGTGAGCATATCCTCCACCTCCTGCGGAACTTTTGCAAGAGTGCCGCCTTTTACGGGCTCCATCACGATCACGGGCTTGCCGTGCTGTTCCGCAACATCATAGCAGCCGTGGCTCTGCACGCCGATGCTGTCCCAGTCGAGGTAATTCAGCTGCAGCTGGACATATTCCATTTCCGGGTGCCTTGTAAGCACCTCGTCGAGAACCTTCGGCTCGTCGTGGAAAGAAAATCCGACGTGTTTTACAAGCCCGGCTTTTTTCTTTTCCAGAATAAAGTCAAAGCAGTGCAGCGCCTCAAACGTCTTGAGCGATTCGGAATTGACGTCATGCAGCCAGTAATAATCAAAATAGCCGGCGCCCGTCCGTTTGAGCTGTTCATTGAACAGCCATTCCCGGTCCTCTTCTTTTTTGAGCATATAGGCAGGGAGCTTCGTCGTGAGGGTAAAGCTGTCTCTTGGGTGGCGGTCAACGAGTACACGTTTTGCTGCTTCCTCGCTTTTTCCGTTGCAGTACATCCATGCGGTGTCGAAATACGTGAATCCCCGCGCCAGGAAAGTATCTACCATTTCCTCCAGGAGCGGATAGTTGATGCTTCCAGCATCCTCTGCATCCAGCAGCGGCAGGCGCATCAGCCCGAAACCGAGTTTCTTTTTGCTCATGATGTGTTCTCCTTCCTTTTTGTTCTTATTACATCGAGGCGGCAAGCAGCTGCCTGGTGTATTCTTCTTTCGGGTGGTTATAGACCTCTTCAATCGCTCCCTGTTCAACGATATGCCCTTCGTTCATGATCAGCACGCTGTCGCAGAGCTGATACACCACATTCAGGTCATGGGAAATGAACAGGTAACTCAGATCAAGGTCCTTCCGAAGCTGCAGGAGCAGCCTGAGGATCTGTGCCTGGATCATGACGTCCAGGGCGCTTACCGGTTCATCGGCGATCAGAAAACGGGGTTTCTGAATCAGGGCGGCGGCAATGCTCACACGCTGGCGCTGTCCGCCGGAGAGCTCATCAGGCCTGGCTGTCCAGCACTCACGGGGGAGCTCCACCTGTTCCAGCATCTCATGTACCATGCGTTTCCGTGTGGCGGCATCATACTTCCCGGCAATCTTCAGCGGTTCCTCTACCGACCATTCCGCGCTGTACATTGGGTTCAGGGAGCTGTAGGGATCCTGAAAAACAATCTGCGGTTTGCCGGCATGGTGGATCACTTTCCCCTGTGTTGGCTCCAGCAGGCCGAGAAGCACACGCGTCAGGCTCGATTTTCCCGTTCCGCTTTTCCCGCACAGGCCGACGATTTCTCCCTGGTGCACGGTAAAGTCAATGTCATGCAGCACTTCCTGGTAGCTGTCCTTGCCGGAAAAGATCCCACCGTCGCGGTATCCGGCATAGACGTGCTGCACTTCAAGGATCAGTTGCTCTGCCATTTTCCCCTCCCTTCTCGCGTGGGGATCGCGTCAATCAGCTGTCGGGTATAGGGGTTCTGCGGATTTCTGTAAACATCTTCTGTGTTGCCGGTTTCCACCAGCAGGCCGCGGTTCATCACAGCCACATAGGAGCAGAGCTTGCGCATAACGTTCAGGTTATGCGAAATCAGCAGCATCGACATACCTTTTTCCCGGTTGAGCTTTTTCAGCAAAGCGAGGATCTGTGCCTGGATGCTCACGTCCAGCGCGGTGGTGGGCTCATCCAGAAGGAGAAGGCTCGGCTCGATGACGATGGCGGCTGCAATCATGGCACGCTGCAGCATGCCGCCTGAGAGTTCATGGGGATAGCACTGGTAGATCTTTTCCGGATTCTCCAGCTCGACGGAAGCCATCGCCTCCAGCGCTTTTTCACGCCGCTGTGCGGCTGTGAGGCTTGTGTGGACACGCAGCACCTCGCCTACCTGCTCTCCCACGCGCATGAGAGGATCCATCGCGTTCATCGGATCCTGAAACACGACGCCAACCTCTCTGCCATGCAGCTTCCGCAGTACACTGCGTGGAGCGTGCAGCAGATCCTGCCCGTTGAGCAGGATATCGCCGGAATAGGTGCACTGCTTTCTGGGCAGAAGCCCGGCAATGCTCATCGCAGTCACCGTTTTTCCCGAACCGCTCTGGCCTGCGAGCCCGACGATTTCGCCGTCGCGGATTTCAAGGGAGATCCCGCCGACCGCCTCACGGTCCCGGTTGTTGAATTTTACGTGCAGATCACGGATTTTCAGCATTTCAATCCACCTCCCGGTTCAGTTCCTGGAGGCCTTCTCCGATCAGTCCAACACCGAAGATCAGCAGCACGATCGTGCATCCGGTGCAGAGGGCATACCAAGGCCCGGCTTTCAGCATGGCCTGCGCCTCGGACAGCATATAGCCGAGAGAGGCATCGGGAGGCGTCACACCGATCCCGAGAAAGCTCATGCTCGCTTCGGCCAGAACCGCATTGTTAAAGCCGATTGTGAAGGCCGGCAGCAGAACACGAAGCGTGTTCGGCAGCAGATGGATAAAGAGAATCCGCAGGTTCGAAGCACCCATCAGGCGTGCTCTTGTGACATAGTTTTTATTGCGCAGGGAGGCAAACTCTGTCCGCATGACGCGGGCAAAACTCGGGATAAATACCAGACCGAGTGCCAGAACCACACTGTATTTTTTCCCAGGCCCGACAAGGCTCACAACAAGCAGAGCCAGGAGAAAGCTTGGGAATGCCGTCAGCGTGTCGTTCAGCCGCATCAGCACGTCGTCCACGAGCCCGCCGAAATATCCTGTGACAGCGCCGACCAGCGTCCCGACAATTGCGCCGATTGAAACCGTGGAAAGCGCAATGGCAAGCGTCGTGCCGCTGCCCTTTATTACTCGGCTGAAGATATCGCGCCCGAAGTTATCCGTCCCGAAAAGATGCCGGAAGCTCGGCGGCTGAAATCGCCCGTACTTCATGGCTGTCGGAACGTACGGTGTCCAGAAGATGCCGATGACCGTGATCAGCAGCATCACGCCTGTGATGATCAGTCCGGCGAGGAGGTATCCGTTCAGCTTCTTTTTCATCTCTGTCCGCCTCCTGCCGTGATACGCAGCCGCGGATCGATAGCCTGGTTGATCAGGTCGGCAACCGTACCGGCCAGCACAACCCAGAATGCCAGAATGACCACAATAGCCTGCACAACGGGATAATCCCGGTGGGAGATGGAGGAGACCAGGAACCGCCCCAGCCCGGGGATGCCGAGCACCTGCTCGACCACGATGCCCGCACCGACAAGCTCAGCGAGCGTCTGGCCCAGAAAAGTAACAACGGAGACCATGGAGTTTTTCATCACATGGCGCATCAATACGTTTTTCCGGTCATTGCCGCGGCTGATGGCGGTGCGCACATAGGCTTTGTTCATCTCCGAGATGACGGTAGAGCGCAGCATGCGAACGGTCATTGCAATACGCGGGATGCTCAGGCAGATCGCGCCGAACAACAGATGGCGCAGTGAGGCAGCAAAATCAACCCGCAGTCCCGGGAAGTCCCCCGGTGTGAAAAACCGGAGAACGATGCCGAAACCCCAGGAGACGAGAATTCCTGTGAAAAAGGGCGGGACGGCCATGCAAAGCTGGTTGAGTGTCGTGCGGGGCCAGTCAAAAAAGCCGCCTGTGAACCGGTAGGAGAACACACCGAGCGGGATGGAAACCGCAGCGATGATCACAAAGCTCATCAAACTCAGCCACAGCGAGAGCTCCACCTTGGAGCCGATCAGATCCCATACGTTCTGCCGGTAGCTGTAGGAAACGCCGAGATTCCCCGAGAAGAATCCGCCGAGCCAGCTGAAGTAACGCACAAAGAAGGGGCGGTCGAGCCCCATTTCATGCTGGAGTGCCGTAACCTGGGCTTCCGTTGCTTCTGTCCCGAGCATGGTGCGTGCAGGGTCGCCTGACACCAGCTCAAACGCCAGAAAAGTCAGGAAGGAGACCAGCACCATGGTCAGCGCAAGCAGGAAAACCCGTTTCAGTGTATATCGGAAAACGCCTGTCATTTTGCCCAGTACAGTGTAGAGACGTCAAGCACGTAGATCGGGTAGAAGGTGAGCCCTTCCAGGCCGTTGCGCACGGCTACCAGATCGGCCATATCCTGCAGGTAGACGTTGGCGGCATTTTCCGTGAGGTTGCGCTCCAGGGCACGATAGAGCTCCGTCTGTTTCGCATCATCCGTCTCACTCAGTGCCTGGGCAAGAATCGTGTCATACTCCTCATCGGAATAGTTGGTGAAATTGTTGTGCACGGTGGTTCCGAAACGCTCCAGGAGCTTGCGTGCGGTCATGTTGTCGCTCGAAACGCCCGTAACGGTGCTCTGATACTTTCTGTTGCTGTATACTTCTTCGAGCCAGGTGCTCCAGTCAACCGGCTGAACGGTTGCCTTTACGCCGACTTCGCGCAGCAGTTCCACCAGAACTGTTGCGGTATTCACATGGGGCGTGTAGTTGCTCGGCACGGTGATGGTCATGTCAAACCCGTCAGGATAACCGGCCTCCGTAAGCAACTCTTTCGACTTTTCAATATTCATCGTATAATAATCGGTGAGGCTTTCGTCATAGTATTTCCCAAAGGAAGGGAACATGGAGGTGCCGAGCGGGATGCCATACCCGTCGAATGCAAGGTCTATCACGGCCTGCTTGTCCACGGCGTAGCACAGGGCCTGCCGGACGCGCACGTCGTCAAAGGGTTTTTCCTTATTGTTGAGGTACAGTGCCTGGACGAGATTCATGCTGCCTTCCAGAATGCCGAAGTCGTCAGCAGAGAGTTGCACGGTCTGATCGCTGCTCATATGGGCAACGAGGTCCAGCGCGCCGCTCTGAAGGCCGAGGACAAGGCCTTCCGCATTTTCGAGGATCTTGAAGGTCACTTTATCGATATTTCCCGGGGTGCCCCAGTAATCCGCAAAGCGTTCGAGCACAAGGCTGTCCTGCACGGTGCGGGAGACAAATTTATACGGGCCTGTTCCGATCGGATCCGTGGCCTGTTTGTCATAGCCTGCCGGGATAATATAGGCGTTCATCACTGCCGCAAGGAACTCATTGCTCGGCTCCGAAAGCGTGATGGTCAGGGTAGTGTCGTCGTGATCCAGATGGTCGATGACGGACAGCGCAGCAAGAATCGCTGCAGCATCATCGGAATTCCATCTCCGCTCGATGGAGTAAACCAGGTCTTCCATCGTCACAGGGCTGCCGTTATGGAACTTCACGCCCGGACGCAGGGTAAAGGTATAAGTCAGCCCGTCTTCTGACTTTGCGACCTCGGAGGCAACTGCGGGGATGATTTCTCCCTCTGAAGAGGGCTTGACCAGCCCTTCAAATACGTTGAACAAGATTTCCTTGGTTCCGGCAGCTGTCATAGTATGCGGATCAAGACTGTCAAAGTCCTGTGCGATTCCGATGTTGAGTTCATTCGTTGCTGCCCGTCCGGTTTTCACAGCTTCCGTGGGAGCCGGTTCGGGTGCTTCGGTTGGTGCAGATGTTGATGCCGGGGGGGTATCTGGCTCTGCTGTTTTCCCGCAGGCGGGTAAAACGCTGATTGCCAGCACAAGAATGAGTGCCAAAAATCTTTTTTTCATGGGTTGCTCCTTTCATCACTGCCCCTTCAGGGGTCAATGTGCATCGCCTTTGTAGAGACACCGGGGTACTGGTATTTCGGTTTATCGGTATACACGTTTAAACCGCGCACATTATAGTATATCTTCCGGGAAATTACAAGAGAAACGACAATACAGACGAACCCCCGGTTCCTTTCGTAGCCGGGGGTTCGTCTCTCATAACGTATCTGCTTTAGCCCGATACAACTGTCTTATGCGGCAGGGGAGAGGTGCCATTTCTCCCTCCAGATCCTGGCGATATCGCCACGCACGGAAGGACGTGCCAGATAAAGCGCTGCGCAGATGCTCAGTGCAATAAACGCAAAACCGATCAGATCAGTCCAGCTCGTGGCGTATTCGCCGGTCATAACGCCGCCTTCCGCGATGTTAGTTACATCCATGAATGCAATGGTATCAAACAGCGTATGAATGATGATGCCCGGCCAGAGGCTGCCGCTGCGCAGAAAGACCGCACATAGGAACATTCCCATCCCGAACGCGTTGAGAATCTGATAAATCGTAGCAACAAGCGGTGCGCCGCTGAGCAGATTCATTGCGTGGACCAACGCAAAGATGATGGACGTTGTGATCATGGTTTTGAGAATTCCCTTTTCTCCCGGCCATTGCCGCATCAGATAAGAGCCGGCAATTCCCCGGAAGACGGCTTCCTCAAAGCAGCCCGCCATCAAAGCTGCACACAGATTAACCAACGACGGGAAGCCGATTTTTGAGCCAGAGAGAACGAAGGTAAGGAGCTGGAAGATAAACACAAACAGCACGGTTGCGCCGGCGAAGATCAGCCAGAAGCGCATTTTCTCGCCGGGCAGGCTTCCCTTGTATTCGGGATAAAACCAGCGCCAGTAAACCGACAACAGGAAGAAAGCGGCAAATACCGTCCACAGCTCAGTGCCGATAAGAGCGGTGTTTTGTGCAGCCTCAGCAGTGAGCTCCGTGCCGGTTAAACCTGCCAGCATGCCCTGCAGGAGAGGGCATAAAGCACCAAGCACGCTGCCGATCACCTGCTGACCTATGATATAGGCACCCAGTGAGAGTATGATGACCCCTGGGATCGTCCAGCGATTCAGAAAAGGATGTGAAAAAACCTTCTTTTCCTTCTTTGTTTTCATTTTATAGTCGTCTCCATTTCAGCATCAGGATTACCTTTTTTGATCTTCCAAAAAACAGAACAGAAGCGTAGGCATTTTCTGTTTTTCGGTAGAGACAATGTATCATAAAAAAGCCCATAAAACAAGTATGCTTTCCGTCCCGAAGGACAGATTTTTCCGTTTTCACCTGCGGGACATTGTGTTATAATTCTGCCAGAAGAATAAATTCGGGAGGGTTGGTATGAAATTTGGTATTATCGGTGCAGGCGGAATTGCAAAAAATATGGCCGGAACCGTCAGCCGGATGAAAAACGTCGATTGCACGGCAATCGCTGCGCGGGATATCGAGCGGGCTAGAGCGTACGCGGAAAAGTATGGCTTCCGCAAGGCGTACGGGTCCTATGAGGATCTGCTTGCAGATCCTGAGGTGGAGCTGGTCTACATCGCCCTGCCACACTCTTTTCACTGTGAATGGACGGTCAAAGCGCTGCGTGCCGGGAAGCACGTGCTCTGTGAAAAAGCCTTTGCCGCGAGCGAGGCGCAGGCGAGAGAGATGATCGCCCTTGCCGAAGAGAAGAAGCTTCTCCTGACGGAGGCGATGTGGACGAGGTATATGCCGTCGAGAACGTTGCTCGCTGAGCTGTTGCAAAGCGGAGAGATCGGGAAAATTGTAGGACTCACTGCGAACCTCGGCTATGATATTGACGCAAATACTCGCATTATCCGCCCTGAGCTTGCCGGCGGAGCGTTGCTGGATCTCACCGTCTATCCGCTGAACTTCGCATCCATGATC
>JAGCAN010000105.1 GCA_017652685.1 Oscillospiraceae bacterium | reverse complement strand
TGAAGCAGCTCCTCTCGCTGAAAGAAATGCCCACGTCTGTTTTTATGACCAACTATGAAATAACACTAGGCGCGGTAATGGCCGTCAATGAGTCGTCCGTTCGCTGCCCCGAGGATATTTCTCTGCTGGGCTTTGACAACCTGATCCTTTCGCAGATTGTAAAGCCGAAAATGACTATGGTTGTACAGCCGATGAGAGCTATGGGAGAGAAGGCGGTGGAAATTCTTCTGAAGCTGATGGATCAGACTGAAGGCTTCGTCTGCCCGGAGGAAGTCAATCTTCCGACGACGATCGAGTTCGGCAATTCCATCCGAAAATACTGATTGACAAATCTCTTGTGTTCTCCTATAATCGATATAGATTTATTTTTTGTTCGAGAGCGAACCGGTTCGCTCTCTCGGAGGAGAAGCATGAAAGCACTCCTTTTAGGCATTGATATCGGGACGTCAGCCTGCAAAATAGCGGTTTTTGAAGAAAACGGACGGGTTGCAGCACAGTCCAATCAGCCTTATGCGGTTTATTATCCGTTCCCCGGATGGGTGGAGCAGGATGCAGATGAATGGTGGGCAGCCGTCTGCAAAGGGATACGGGAAGTTCTCTCTGCTCCCGGCGTGGAGGCGGAAGCCATCTCCTGTATCGGCATTGACGGGCAGAGCTGGTCAGCCATTCCGGTTGACAGCAAAGGAGAAGTCCTTGCCAGGACCCCGATCTGGATGGATACCCGAGCAAAAGAAGTCTGCTCGCGAGTAAAGAAACAGCTCGGGGAGGATACCATTTTTCAGGTTGCCGGGAATGATTTCCTCCCTTCCTACAGTGCGCCGAAGATGCTCTGGATGAAGGAGGAATGCCCGGAGGTATATGGTCGTGCGCATACCTTCCTGCAGAGCAACAGTTTTATTGCCTACAGACTTACCGGCGTTCTCAGTCAGGATGTTTCCCAGTTATATGGGCTGCAGTTTTTCAACCTGCGAAATCTGAAGCCGGACAAGGAACTTACCCGTGAACTGGGCCTTGACCTGGATCTAATTCCTGAAGTTTTTCCGTGCGATCAGATCATCGGGGGAGTTTCTGCAGAAGCTTCCCGTCTTACCGGGTTGAAGGAGGGGACTCCTGTTGTGGCAGGGGGTCTGGATGCTGCCTGCGGAACGCTGGGTGCGGGTGTCTATCTCCCGGGGCAGACACAGGAGCAGGGAGGACAGGCAGGCGGGATGAGCATCTGCCTGAACGAAGCCCTTGCCCATAAGAGTCTGATCCTGAGCCCGCATGTTGTCCCCGGCAGATATCTCCTGCAGGGCGGAACGGTAGGCGGAGGCGGAGCGCTGAAATGGTTTCGCCAGGAGCTCGGAAACGGTATGAGCTTTGATGAGCTGACAGCCGAGGCTGAAGCAATACCGCCGGGAGCAGACGGTGTTGTCTTTCTCCCCTATATGGCAGGAGAAAGGTCCCCGATCTGGAATCCGGATGCAAAGGGAGTTTTTTACGGCCTCAGTTACGATAAGACGCGTGGTCATATGATCCGCGCTGTTCTGGAAGGCGTTGCCTTTGCGCTGGAACATAATCTGCGGGTTGCAAAAGAGGCTGGAGCGGAAGTCAGCATCATGAACGCTATGGGCGGAGCTTCAAACTCTTCCCTGTGGACGCAGATCAAATCTGATGTGACGGGTAAACCGATTCAGGTTCCGACGTCTGACACAGCGACGACTCTGGGCGCGGCTATCCTCGCCGGAATCGGCTGTGGCCTCTACGGATCTTATCAGGAGGCGGTTGAAAAAACCGTAACCATTACAAAATCTTATGAGCCGAATGCGGAAAACCACAAAAAATACCAGCGCAGTATGGAGCTGTATCTTGAGCTTTACCGTGATCTTGAAAAAACCTTCTCTGCTTATACATAAAGGCGGAGAGATTTGAATAATAAAAATGGGAGGAATTCATCATGGGTTTAAAACCGGAAAATGTTCCGCAGTTGACGCTGAATAACGGCATGAAGATCCCTTGCATCGGGCTCGGGACATTCGGATCTGACAGAGTATCTGCAGCAGATGTGGCAACTGCTGTGGGCGGAGCGATCCGCTGCGGCTATCGCCTGATTGACTGCGCGGCCTGCTATGGCAACGAAAAGGAAATCGGGGAAGTGTTCCACGCAGCCTTTGAAGAAGGTATCGTGAAGAGAGAAGACCTGTTTATTATGACAAAGGTCTGGAATGACATGCACCGTCGGGTGGAAGAGTCCTGTGACAAGAGCATTGCCGATCTGCAGTGCGATTATCTGGATATTCTCTTTATCCACTGGCCGTTCCCCAATTATCATGCTCCAGGCTGCGATGTCGATTCCAGAAATCCTGATTCCAAACCGTTTTCCGTAGCGGAATTTATGGATACCTATCGTCAGATTGAAGCGCTTGTGAGAAAAGGCAAGGTGCGGGCAATCGGTATTTCCAACCTGACCATTCCGAAGCTGGAACAGGTGGTCGACAAGTTTGAAATCAAACCGGTTCTCTGTGAAATGGAGCTTCATCCC
>JAGCAN010000104.1 GCA_017652685.1 Oscillospiraceae bacterium | reverse complement strand
CGGCAGGTCATTCAGAGCCTCCGGAGCAGAGCCCCGGATCAGGTGCAGAGTCCAGGCACCGAACGCTCTGCGGTTTTCCTCGGCAAGCGAAATGGCATCTTCTTTCTGCTCGATCCCGTAGACCGCCCCGGCATGCAGAGCGAGTTCAATTGCCACGCTCCCTGTTCCGGTTCCGATATCCCAGCAGACGGAATCTTTCCCGACGTCGAGGAGAGAAAGCGCCACCGCGCGTACCTCGCGTTTCGTCATCGGGATGCCTTCTGCACGCACAAAACAGTCATCCGGAATCCCGGGCAGATAATGCTTCCGATTCGGAGCCTTCCCGGCAAGCATCACGCTGAGAGGGCCAAACTTTTGGTTAACATAATCTTTTGCAAGCCCTCGCCAGATTCTCTCATTGATTCCGCCGAGATCCTCCCCAATAGAAACAGGCAGCTCCTCGAGACCCGCCGCACACAGCTCTCTGCAAAGCTCTGCGGGTGTCACGGATCCTCCCGTCAGGAAAAAAACGGGCTTTCCCCGGCAGACTTCCTTCACCGGGTCACACTGTCGGCCGTGAGCGGAACAGGAATGCCAGTCCTGCCAGGGAATCTGCAGTTTTGCAGAAAACATCTGCATGCTGGAAATACCGGGCAGAACGACAAGATCTTCCCCCTCCAGGAGCGGGAGTATCGCACGAGCTCCGGAATAAAACCCGCTGTCCCCGCTGAATAGAACGGAAGCTGTTTCACAGCAGCTCCCTTTCAAGGCTGAGATGATATCTTCCGGCCGCACTGCTTCGACACAGGGCTTTCCCTCTCCAAGCAGCTTCAGCAGGCGGTTTGAACCGACCAGTACATCGGATTGACGGATGGCTTCGGATGCTTCAGCAGTCAGAGACTGCTCTCCACAGCCGCATCCGATCAGGAATACTTTCACTTCGCATTCTCCTTTTCCCGGAAACCGGTGCAAAAAGACGGATCATAGAGGCAGCTGCGGTCAAAGCTTTCGTTCAGGAAGTCTCCTATGAGAATCAAAGCAGTCTTTCCCACTGCATTTTCCTGTCCGACTGATGCAAGCGTCCCCACTGTGCAGGGCAAAACCTTTTCCTCCGGCCAGCTCGCCTTATAAACAATACAGGCGGGCGTATCCGCTGTGTAAGCTCCCTGCAGCAGCTCTCTCTGCAAAGCCGGGAGCATCCCGGCAGAAAGGAAAATAACCATGGAAGTTCCGTGTGAAGCAAGCGACGCGATCTTCTCCCGCTCCGGCACCGGTGTGCGCCCTTCCATGCGGGTGAGGATCACGCTCTGGCTGATGCCGGGCAGCGTATACTCGGCCTGTGCCGATGCAGCAGCAGCACAGAAACTGGAAACTCCCGGCGTAATATCATAGGGAATTCCCATTTTCTCCAGTGCATCCATCTGCTCCCTTATAGTACTGTAGACGGCTGTATCGCCTGTATGCAGACGTACTGTTGCCTTGTTCCCGGCCTCTGCCCGTTCGATGATGGCAAGCACCTGCTCCAGCGTCAGGTAAGCACTGTTGTGTGTCTCGCAGGTTGCCTTGCAGCGCTTCAGCAGCTCCGGATTGACCAGGCTGCCGGCATAGATCACCACATCTGCCTCTTCCAGCAGTTTTGCACCGCGCAGAGTAATCAGGTCAGGTGCACCAGGCCCCGCTCCGACAAAATGAACCATTTTTCTCTCCTTACATCGAGGCATTCTTCATCTGGTCGATAATCAGCTTTCCAACGGTATCCGCGAAAGTCGAAAAGTCACGTATTCTGACAAAATCCTGCCCGTACACCATCTTTGCTGAAGGCAGATCCTCGTCCTCTCCGGTGAAAAGACAGATAACCGAAATCCCATCTGCCCGCAGGCGGCGGACCTCATGCGCTGTGTCGGTAAGCGCGCGAATCGAATCGTAGCTGACACCGACATCTCGCTCATCTTTTCTGATTTTTGCAATATCCAGCGGCTTCACATCGGAAAGAATGATGAGCATTTTATGTTCATAGGTGGTATGCGACATCAGGTTTCCCGCGGCACGGATCGCAAGCCCATCCCTGTTGCATCCCTCGGTGTAGTAATCAAAAATACTGCTGTTGTCACCGGCAGAGGAATAGTCATTAAACAGCCGCAGGATCGTAAAACCGCTCATCGAGCAGAAGCTCATTACTCTGCAGGGGACGCCGCATCTTGCAAGCGCCTCGGAAACGATGTATGCCTGGGAGGAGATCTTTGCTGCTCTGGTTACCTGCGAATGGGAGGCATCCAAGAGGATATCCACGCTCATATCGCCGGCATTTTCATTCAGCGTTCGTGTAAAGACTTTTTCGTCGTCCAGTTTTGCAGCTCTCCAGGCGAGCACCGGATTGAGTGCGCCGGAATTCCCTTTCACCGCTGCAGGCTGCATATGCAGAAGAATCGAGTTCATGATTCCGGTGCTGAGTTTAGAAATCAGAACCCTGTTCTGAAGCAGATTTTTCTGATAAAAGGCGCGGTTGTTGGCAATTACTTCCTCCCGGCGCTTCCTCTGATGCATTTCAAATGTGCTGTAGATCCCGTGAAGTTCTCCGATCTCGCCC
Organism: Oscillospiraceae bacterium; assembly: GCA_017652685.1. GTDB lineage: Bacteria > Bacillota > Clostridia > Oscillospirales > Oscillospiraceae > Limivicinus. Next base: position 8,172 of record JAGCAN010000104.1, on the reverse strand, counting down.
TTTGTGTATAGAAGATGGGTGAATTTATGATTCCCGGTGCAGAGCTGTTTTTCAAGCGGGGCAACACGTTCGATCGGAACAATGGACTTTCCGAACTTTGTCTCCAGAAATTCCCGCAGCTCCGATTCATTCAACTTTGTGCTGATAGAAAAATTACTTTTCCAGACTCCCGCATCGCCATGATAAAGGTCTCTTTCATGGATAACGATTCGGCCACGCTGCAGAAAGCTGTCAACCGTCATTCTCCTGAGATGGGGCAAGCGGTATTTCAGGCGAATTTTTCCATCTCCGTACAGCCCGTAACGATCATAGAAAAACCGCCTGGAAGTATCTATGATCTCATCCGTTGTCATTGCATCATCGAACTTTAATTCCGTTTCCGCAGGCACGGGACGGATTTTTGCAAGAACCGGGCGGGTATTGAGCTCCGCTCGAAACAGGACAGGTTCCAGCGCATTCCAGAATATGGTTTGATAGGCGGCACCGTCTTTATACCCGTCAAGCATGGCAAACAGCTTTTCCAGCTTCTCATATTCATAGTGGCGCCTCGCAGAACCGTAGATGATATTCCAGTAAAGATCTACATCACCGTTGCTGTCATATGCCTTGAAGTCCGGTACAAAAGAATAGTCCTTCGCGCAATTCCAAATAATATTGTCAGCGCGTCTTTTCTGAAAGTCCGTAATCGTCTGGTTCATCATCTGTAAAGGATGGCCTTACCCATCAGGCATTATCCGGTGAAAAAATATCTTCTTTCCTGAGCTTGCCGTCGATTCGGGTGGAGACAACGTCTTCCACAAGGGTTCTCTCAAATTCATCAAAGCTCTTGTTGATGATGGCGATATTTAATGCATCATGCATGCTTAAACCGTTGTAAACCAGGTTAACCGCTGCAAGCAGACCTCGCAGATCCAGCGCTTTTGTGGAGATCTCAGAGCTCTCACACTTCTGCCGGATTTCACCAAACAGGGCCGTGAGCTGAGAGCAGTATTCTGCCTTGAGAGACGGGTACTGCTGCAGAAGAAGCTTTTCGAGATTTGTGCCGGATATGACAGGCATGTTGATAACCATAAACCGCGATGCGAGGGCTTCATTGAGCTCCCGGGTTCCCGCGTAACCATAGTTCATGGTGGCAATAAACCGGGTTGCAGGGGCAAGGCGGATTCTGCTGTAACCGGGGACATCGATAATTCTCCGGAAGTCGAGCGTTGCATGGAGAACAGCGAGGGATTCATTTTTTGCCATATTGATCTCGTCCAGGATCCCAAACCCGCCGGCTTCGGCGCAGGCATAAATCGGCCCCTTCCGGAAAGACACCTCACCGTTTCGAAACGTATCTGTTCCGATCAGGGTCGAGGCATCGGTATTCAGGTAAAAAGAAATATCCCATTCCGGCCTTCCGAATACAGCAGAAAGATTTTCCGCAAAGACATTTTTTCCTGTTGCCTTAGGGCCGACGAGAAGAATGTTTTCGCCGGAAAGGATAGCTGTGATGGCCAGCTGCCAGATTTCCTTTCCATAATATTTAAACCGTGGAGAGGGAATCCTGAGGGTATCGCTCTCAGAAACAGGGTAATCTTTACGGTACTGTTCGATACGGGCAATCAGATGATCCTCAATGCCCTCCTGTCTTAAAAAATCAAGCATGTTTCTGTAACCTCCCAGTATATAAGGATAATAATAAAGTGTATTATGATCCGTTTTCTTTGTCAAGCCTTTATCTATCAGGAACACGCTCCTGACTGCCGGCATAATCCGGCCGCCGGGAGCGTGTTTCTTTTTCCCGATTTCACGATTCAGGAACCCTGTCCCATAGCTTCAGTTTTTCAGGAGGTTCTCCCCCATTTTGTAGACATCGCCCGCGCCGACCGTGAGGATGATATCTCCCGGCCTTGCAATGGCACGGAGAGTATTCTCCAGCGTATCCTTATCCGGATAGAATGTGGAGTTCGGAATCTGCTCTGCAAGGGCTGCAGAGGAAATACCCAGGGTATTCTGCTCTCTGGCTGCAAAAATCTCCATCAGCAGAAGCACATCCGGCCTCTTGAGCTGGCGGACAAAATCGTCAAACAAAGCAGCTGTTCTGGAATAGGTATGCGGCTGGAACACCACAATGGTGCGCTTATATTCCAGCTTTTCCAGTGTGTCAAACAGCGCTTTGAGTTCACCCGGATGATGGGCATAATCATCGTACACATCCGCACCGTTGAACTTTCCTTTGAACTCGAAACGCCTTCCTGCGCCGTTAAATCCTGCGAGGCCGTACTTCACCGCCGTCGGGCGAATCCCAAGGCAGATGGAAGCAGCCGTTGCCGCAAGCGCATTTTTGACATTGTGGACACCGGGAACATGCAGCGTCACATCGGTAAACTTTTTGCCTTTATAAAAAACATCAAAGTTGGTATTGGTACCGCTGTACCGGATATTTTTAGCATAGACATCCGCATTGCTGTCCATCCCGAAGGTAATCATCTTCCGGCGGACTCCCTTCAGGGCATCCATCGTATTGGCATCATCAGCATTTGCAACAATCACCCCGCCGTCTTCCGGCACCTTGGAGGCGAAAATCCTGAAGCTGCGCTTGAGCTCTTCCAGATCCTTGAAAAAATCAAGATGGTCCGCTTCAATGTTCAGCACAACCGCGACCGTCGGATAAAACGAGAGGAACGAATTATAGTACTCACACGCTTCCATAATGATGGTATTGCCGTGCCCGATTCTGTGCCCGGCCTTCAGAAGAGGAAGCGTACCGCCGATCATGACTGTCGGATCCTTTTCCGCTGCCATCAGGATATGGGTACACATCGAAGTGGTGGTGGTCTTACCGTGCGTACCGGAAATACAAAGAGCGTTGTTATAGTCCCGGGAAATCGTGCCCCAGGCCTGCGTACGTTCAAAAACGGGAATATCTTTTGCCCTGGCTGCAACAATCTCCGGATTGTCATCATGTACGGCAGCCGTCCTCACGACGAATTCTACGTCATCCGTAATATTCTCCGCATGATGCCCGATGATAACCGGGATGCCCAGTTCCCGCAGATTACGAACATTCTGGCTCTCCATGCTGTCAGATCCGGAAATATTCAGCCCCATGTCAAAAAGGACTTCCGCCAGAGAAGACATGGAAACACCGCCGATTCCGATCAGATGCCCTCTTCTCCCGGGAGACATATAGTTTTCAAACTCTGCCATCTTATACTCCGTTATCAGTACTTTTACAATTTGTTCCTTGATGAATACACTGTAAAATGGTAAAATGAACCGGAAAGAAGATGAAGTCTTCAGTTTCCGTACCTGATTTATTATAATCCTGACCGGTGCTGAATGCAAGATTTTTTAGAGGACGCCAAATGGTTGACATAACCCCTCCAAAATACGTCAGAAACATACTGAAAGCACTCTCCTCCCACGGGTATCCGGCCTGCATCGTGGGCGGATGTGTACGCGATATGATCCTGCGTGTTCCTCCGAATGACTGGGATATTGCAACGGCTGCAACTCCCGAGCAAATCCTTGAGCTGTTTCCCGATTCGATTCCGACGGGAATGAAACACGGGACGATTACCGTGCGTTCCGGCGGACAGTTTGTGGAGGTAACCACTTTCCGGGATGACGGGGAATATCAGGACCACCGACACCCGGATCACGTCCGGTTTGTGGGCGATCTGAACACCGATCTCGGCCGCAGGGATTTTACAATCAACGCGATTGCTGTTACGTCGGACGGGGTTCTGGTCGACCCTTACCACGGGATTGATGATATCCGTGACGGGATTATACGTGCTGTCGGCAACCCGAAGCTGCGTTTTGAAGAGGATGCTCTGCGCATGCTCCGCGCTTTTCGCTTTTCTTCGCGCCTCGGTTTTGAAATTGAGGAAGACACCTTTTTCGCAATCCTGGCCAATGCCTCCCTGGCATCAGGCCTTTCCGCAGAACGGGTTCGGGATGAGATTGAAAAAATCCTGCTGACAGCCAACCCGGAAGCACTCTATACCGTTATAGAATGCGGATTGCTGGACACCTATCTCCTCAAGCATCTCAGCCGGGATGATGGACTGATCCGTATCGCTTCCACGCGTAAAAAGGCTTTGCCGCGATGGGCTCTGTTCTGCGCTATTTTGCTGGCGGATGACTGTATTGAAAGCGTTCCCGATTTTCTTCGTTCTCTCCGGCTCGACAACCGAACCATACGCTGCTGCAGTGATGCCTGTAACCTTCTCATGAAAGCACCTCCCGAAACAGCGGTTGACTGGAAGCGGTTGCTCCGTAAAACCGGCGTCGACAGTGTGGAATGTGCAGCCCTCTGCTGGGATGCGATCTATGGCGGAGGTTTTGAAGATCAGCTTCGGAAAGTGCTGAAAAGCGGAGAATGTTTCTCTCTGAAGTATCTTGCTGTCAATGGGCATGATCTCGCGGCGCTTGGCCTGAAAGGAAAACAGCTTGGCAGGATGCTTGAATTCCTGCTGGACTATGTTATTGAATATCCAGAAAACAACCGCCGCGAGCTGCTTCTTACACTTGCCTCTTCCGGGGACGATTAAAGGGAGTACCATACTATGGATTCTTTTGAACAACTGAAACAGGATTGCAGCCTCTGCTCCCGCTGTGTTCTGGGTGCCACAAGGAAAAACCTCGTTTTCGGGATCGGGAATGAACATTCTGACCTTGTATTCGTCGGAGAAGGTCCGGGAGAAAAGGAAGATCTGCAGGGAATTCCGTTTGTCGGTCCCGCAGGGCAGCTTCTCGATGTGATGCTGAAACTGATCGGCCTGAGGAGAGAAGATGTTTATATCTGCAATATTGTAAAATGCAGGCCCCCGATGAACCGCGATCCGTCTCCTGAAGAACGGGAGGCATGCTCTCAGTGGCTTCAGCGTCAGCTCGCGCTGATCGATCCGAAAATCATTGTCTGCCTCGGGCGCATTTCTGCGACCTCGCTGATCAGCCCTTCTTTCAAAATTACAAAAGAGCACGGGCAGTGGTATGAGATCGACGGGCGGAAGGTCATTGCCACCTATCACCCTTCCGCACTCCTGCGGGATGTCTCCAAACGTCCGGAAGCTTTTGCCGACTTCCGCGAGATCCGTTCTGCCCTTCGGGCACTCGGATACCCCTGTGATCCGCTTTCTTTCTATTCTTCTGGAACTATGGAGGCTGAAAATGATCCGGTTTTATAACGGCAAAGTACTGCGTTTTGAACCTGAGATGCGCCTTACGGATGAAGAGGTCTGGACGGATGGAAACCGCATTGCTTATGTCGGCCCGGTAAAAGAGGTGCACCCTGCTTTTGATCGCCAGATTGATCTGCGCGGTGATCTTTTGATGCCCGGCTTCAAGAATGCACATACCCACACGGCCATGACGTTCCTGCGCTCTCTTGGGGACGATATGGAGCTGCAGAGCTGGCTGAAGAAGATCGTGTGGCCACGGGAAGCAAAACTCACGGATGACGCCGTTTATACGCTCACAAAGCTGGGTATTCTGGAATATCTCTCTTCCGGCATCACTGCAAGCTTTGATATGTATGTGCACAATGAAGCCTATGCCCGGGCGAATGTGGATGCAGGCTTCCGTACGGTGATCTGCTCCGGGCTCAACAATTTTGACGCCGATCCGGAGAATATTGAGCGGGAATATCTGCACTTCAATCAGTACCACGAGCTTGTTTCCTACATGCTTGGAATTCATGCGGAATACACCACCTCGCTTGACAGGATGGAATACCTCGCTTCTCTTGCCGACAAATACAAAGCCCCCTGTTTCACGCATATCTGTGAAACAAAAAAAGAGGCGGAAGACTGTATCAAACGATATGGCATGTCCGTCCCTCTGGTGCTTGACAAAATCGGATTTTACCGCTATGGCGGCGGAGGTTTTCACTGCTGCTGGTTTACGGAGGAGGACATCCGTTATTTCGCCGATCACGGTCTTTGGGCTGTTACCTGCCCCGGTTCCAATTTAAAGCTTGCCAGCGGAATTGCCCCTGTGGAAAAAATGCGGCAAAGCGGCATAAATCTTGCAATAGGGACAGACGGGGCATCAAGCAACAATGCGCTGGATTTTTTCCGCGAGATGTACCTTGTCTCCGCTCTCCAGAAGATTTATGAAGAGGATGCTTCTGCCTGTCCGGCAACCGAAGTGCTGAAAATGGCCTGTGTAAACGGTGCCCGCGCCATAGGTATGAAGGACTGTGATGATATCTCTTCCGGGAAACTTGCAGACCTGGTCGTCATTGATCTCAACCGGCCCAACATGCAGCCGCACAACAATATACTCTCCAATATCGTTTACTCCGGCAGTAAGGAGGACGTCCGCCTTACGATGGTCAACGGAAAAATTCTCTATGAAAACGGCGAATTCTTCATCGGGCAGAATCCTGATGAAATCTACTCCGAAGCCAATGAATTTGTAAAAAGCCTTACCGTGTAGGCAGGCTACTCTTCTTCCCATGAATAGGAGAATCCGGCTGCAGCCAGCTCAGCTGCAGCCGGATTCTTTTTTGTCCTGTCTGCCAGGATACAGGATGATCTGTTTACTCTTTCAGAAGATCCGCCAGCCTCGAGAGACGGAGAATCACTTCATCAAGCGTTTCTTTTTCCCTTGCGAAGTGCAGGCGTATCAGATTGTTGACCTCCTCACGGAAAAAACTTGAGCCCGGAACTGCCGCAACTCCGATATTCTGTATCATCCATTCACAGAATTCCAGATCGGTATACCCCTGAAACTGCGGCAGGGCAAGGAAATCCGAGATATCAACCATGACAAAATACGTGCCCTGCGGGACATTATGCTTCAGCCCGATGCGGTCGAGCCCAGCGAGGAAATAGTCCCGCTTTTCCGTATAGAGAGCCCGAAGTGACTCATAATACGATTCCGGAAAGCCAAGGCCAACCACAGCAGCCTCCTGGAGAGGCGACGGTGCTCCGACAGTCAGAAAATCATGGACCTTTTTTGCTGCTTCAGCGACCGGCTCCGGTGCAATGAGATAGCCGAGGCGCCAGCCCGTGATCGAATAGGTCTTTGAGAGAGAGTTGCAGGTTATCACATGGTCATAGAGCCCCGGAAGAGAAGCTGCCGAAACATGGGTATACGGTGCATAGACAAGATGCTCATAAACCTCGTCGGTAATGATGAAAGCGTCATACCGCAGTGCAAGATCACCGATGGCGCTCAGTTCCTCTCTCGTAAAAACTTTTCCGCACGGATTGGACGGGTTGCAGACGATGATCGCCTTTGCGCCTTGCCGGAAGCCTTCTTCAATCAGTTCCAGGTCAAATTCATAGGAAGGCGGTACAAGAGGAATAAAAATCGGCTTCGCTCCGGAGAGAATCGCATCCGCACCGTAATTTTCATAGAACGGAGAAAACACGATGATGCTGTCACCAGGGTTGCACACTGTCATAACAGCGCACATCATTGCCTCTGTCCCGCCGCAGGTGACAACGATTTCTTTCGCCGGATCCGGGACATAGCCCAGGCTTCTTGCTGCCTTCTTCGCCAGTGCTTCCCGAAAATTCTCTGCACCAAAAGTCACCGAATACTGATGCGGCCCATGGTAGGCGACATGCGCAAGCGCATCAAGCAGTTCTTTCGGCGGATCAAAATCCGGAAAACCCTGAGAAAGATTGATTGCGCCGCAGGCATCGCTGATGCGGGTCATGCGCCGGATCACTGAATCGGTAAACGTTCCGACACGATCGCTTAATTTAGGCATATTCTATCCTCATTTCTGAAACAAACTCTTTGAACAGAAGTGTACAGTATTTTACTGAACAGGAATGTATTCCTGCAGAAAAATGGCTTAGTCAGACGTCCCCTGCAGAACCGGTACGACAGAACCCGCATTGGGAATAACGGCGATGCTCTTTCCATCCAGCGCCGCAGCAGCAAGCAAAGACGGTACATCCCGATAGCTCTCAATCCCCATAGGGGCAGTCTCGGCAGGATCGATTTCAGAGAGCAGCATCACCCGGTAACATTGTGCCTGTTCGCAGTTGAGGAAAAACACATAACCCGCTACCGTAAAATCCTCCCGCAGCCTTTTTTCAAGGCTTCCGTCCTGCAGATTGCGGTTCCAGCCGAAGTATTCTACCGGGCCACCGCCTTCCCGTGCTTCAATAACAAGAATCAGCGTGCCGCCTGGCTACAGCGCAGATTCCACATTGTCAATGG
>JAGCAN010000001.1 GCA_017652685.1 Oscillospiraceae bacterium | reverse complement strand
TTCTAATAGTCCCATATTTCCCCTCACGCTGAATACTTTTTATACTCCGCATGCAATTGGTCATCCGCTGTGTAGATGTATCTTTGCGTCGTAGATATGTTAGAGTGCCCCATCAGCCTGCTGATCGTATTGATGTCCATGCCCCGGCGATACATCTCCGACGCAAATGTCCTCCTGAACCTATGCGGATGCACGCCGTCGACCTGCGCCTTCGCGCCGATCCGCACCACCATCTCCAGCAATCCTCCCGGTGTGTACTTTGATCCTGACGCCTGACTCACAAAAAGAACGTCGCTCTCGATCCGTCTTTTGCCCAGATAGATCTTAATGTGTTCCGCCGCCACGTCGCTGATGTACACGACTCTGTCCTTCCCGCCCTTGCCATGCCGGACGGTTAGTATCCTCTTGTCGAGGTCCACGTCTGACACCTTAAGGTTGCACATCTCCTCTCGTCTCAACCCTGACGACAGCAACGTCTCTATTACGGCCCTGTCCAGAGGCCTGCTGCACACAGACCTTAGCCTGTCTATCTCGACCGCAGAAAACGGCTTCCTAATCTCGGACTCCACTTTGATCGTCTTGACCTTCGCGCATGGATTTTTCCGGATCATCTCCTCGTCCAACATCCACTGGAAGAATGTGGCTATATAAGATCTCTGGTTTTCTACGTGGCTGTTCTTTGCCCCTCTTTCCTTGATGTCTCCGAGGAAATACCGGATGTCGTATGCGCTCATCTCTGTGTACGGCTTCCCGATCAGTTCCGCCAGTTTTACCAGCGTTCTGACGTACTGCTTGATCGTGCTCTCGGCCTTGCCGTCGATCCGGATGCAGGCCACGTATCTCTTGAGAATCCTCTCGTTAATGTCTTCATATCTTACCGTCAGATTTGTGACCCGCTCAGTCACGTCGTAATCGTTAAGGCACGAGATCACGCACTGCATTACCTTCTCCCGCTGCTCTGCCGGAAACTGTAGCGAGAGCTTCAGCTCGATATCCCTTAACAATTTGTCTTTCATTCGTATTTTACCTTTCCGCACTTCTTGCACTTATGCACTGTGCGCATTTTAATATAGTGCCCTTCGCGGATCATTTTGTCCGCTGCCCTGATCCATTCGTGTCTACAGAGTAACTGTTTAATCCATGTCCTCATACATGTCGTCCTCTTCCCATCTTGAAAACAGATGTACCACAGCTGCATACGAACCGGCGAAGGATGCTATCGTACAACATCCCATCAAAACGATAATGCTAATATCCACGCCTCAATCTCCTTTCTTCTTCAACCCGTCTCGGAAGCCTGTGTCGTACCCAATCCGATATATATCGTGCTTGTCGCTCCTTTCGCCTGCGATAATTGCGGATATAACGATATATGAGACGATGCTTCCTGCAATACTCCCGACAATAAATGCGCTGAATACGCTCACTGTTGTCCTCCTTTGCGAATAGTTCCAAAAAATGCTCCAGTATCCAAATCAGTGTGCCGAATGCGGTGTAGACGTAGAACAGTACGAACGCCATGCACAGGATCAGGTCGAGGGTCTGGAGCGTGGTCATGTGTCGCTCCCTTCTACATTCTCCAAATATCCGCCTATCATATTAAGCGGAGTAATCAGTTCTTCCTGTGCGACAAGGTTTACTTCAACGAGTGGACAGTCCGGTTCACGTTCAGTGTTATCTTCCCTGTCTATAACCTTGTTGCTTGGCGTACACCACAACTGCTGAAATAGATGAACTTTTAACGGACATTCCCAACAGGCACCCGGCATCTCCATGCCCTTAATCAGTACGCTCATTCCGTCACCTCCTCATCCCATTTCTTTCTGAGTGCTATTTTCTCCTCCGCCTTTTCGTAGCTCATCAGGTTAGCTTCTCTGATCGGTCCGGCATGCCTTCCATATTCGTACTCTCTCCACTTCTGATAGCGTTCCTCGTCCATCCAGTCCGTGACATAATTGTCAACTACTGTTGAGAAACACCTCCATTGTTTGGTTACTGGGTGTTGCACGTTGAATCTTGGCATTATTCCGTCACCTCTTTCATTTCTTCACCTGTCTCGATTACATAACCCGCTCCGCAATTTGGGCAAACTATGTTCTTCAAAAAGATGTCCGCTTGCCTAACCGAAATCCATCTCTTTCCGCATTTTACGCAGATAACTTCGCTTGCCTTGTGAGGGGTGTTCACCTCTATCGGAATAACCCTTTCGAACAGTGGTGAAAGAGGAATGTCTTTAACCTTTCTGCTCATTCCGTCACCTCACTAATCTTTATCCTGCGCCTCGAAAAGCAAAAACACATCCCGAGAATGTTTATCTGTATCCATGACTCGGCGTATCTTTTCCCACTCTCCTCGTACTTTGTGATGTAATGGTGGATCATGCGTCACCACCTTTCGGTTCCCACTTTTTAAAGCCACTACAATCTACGCATTCGATGGAGCTTGCCACTTGATGCTTGCAGGTATGGCAGTCACGCTGTTCTCCTTTTACCGCTCTGTTGATTTCTTCTGCTATCTTCTGCATATCTTTAGAATAATGCAGATTGTGATATGATTTTATATAGTCTTTTCCGATGTAAGAAGGTTCAAAGTCCGTTCCCTGTAAAGCAACATATGAATTATCTGTAATATCAATTACAAGGTAGTTAATCTTACCGTCCGTGATAATATCCCCGACCTTGATCTCAGATTCGGCTTTCTTCTGTTCGTAGGCTTTCAGCTTTTCGATTGCTTCGGTGCCACTGTACCCCAGATTATAGCGGTTATTTTTTGCCGCACCGGGAAACACCTTTTCTATTTCATCTGGCGACATGAGACTAATCTTCTTTGCACACTCCCACGCATCATCCAAACCTTGCTGATATTCCTCTGTGTCGCTCTTATGGCATCCGTCTTTCAGTCCTTGCGAATAGCCGTTATTGTAACCTTCGTCCAAGCCACGCTGATAGGCTTCTTCCAGTTCCTTGTCAATCGGTATCAGCTTGTCAAGACCGTTCTTATCGAACACAAGGCTGTTGAATCCTTTTGCTCTGTACAATTCATCCATGCCGTGGGGGATAACGGGATCATCATTCCTTCCAAATGGTTCATCTTCAATCTCGATAATGTATTTCATTCCAAATCTCCTTCCCATTCATCACATACGCTTCCGAAATTTGCCACATACCCGATGTAGTGCCCATCCTTGTCGCAGTTGCACCTTACGTGCATCTCGTCATAGCTTGTGCGGATATTGTGCTTGCAAGAACAACAACACTTATCGTCTGTAACATCCTTGATATTCATTCCGCATCTCCTTCCATCTTCGCTCCGCAGTTGGGGCAGTATTTAAATTTGTTCGTCCAATTGTCTGCGTGGTAGTATCCACATGCCGAACAATGCCAACAGAGGTCTGCGTACACATTTGGTCTTGAATAGTGTCTTTCCCACTTCCCTGTGCGCTGTTTCGGTGTGACGGGTTGCAACGCTTTAATAATCCCCACAGGAACCATGTAACCGCCACACGCACGAATCGCCGCCTGTCTTGACACCGCATCTTCGCACGGTTCGGGCTGTGCAGGTGGCATATATCGGATAATTTGATACAACCTATCTCGCGCACGTTCTCCGTATTCTTCTGCCACCTTTTCCATGAGCGCATCTGCGTCTATCGGGTATCCTCTTACTGCCCTTGTGTCAACCTCTGCCAAGTTCGTGCCAAGCTGTGCGGATTGTAGTTCTTCTATCACTTGCAATGCATCATCTACCCGTCTTTCCGCATACCCATCTGCCGCCCATATAATCCTGTTTGCCCTGTTGTTGTCGGGATCGTCTGCGAGTTCCGCATAAACAATGTCCATGAAATCCTCCCTATCCATCGGTTCTCCTCTCCGCATATCCGCAGTAGTGGTCATCCGGCACGATTTCCGCTTTGCCGTTATAGTGGCAATATCTGTCACCGAACATCGCATCGTATACTGAGTGCTGACAGTCATTGCAGTGGATGATTTCGGGCTGTGCGCTCATCAGCCGGTCGATTACTTTGGCATACGATCCGTTGTGGAATGAACGCAGTTTCTTCAAGAGCCGTCTGTCTTCCTCGGACAGTTCAAGCTGCGCATGTGCAGACGGCAAAAGATGTATATTCATCTGTGCATTTACCTTTGCACAATAGATTTCCCCATCTTCCGATCTTACAGTTTTTGCCCTCTCGACAGCATCAATCGCCGCTTGCCGATAAATCGTATCTTTGCTACCGACATAAATGTCGGGAGCATATTGCATCTCCCGCAGTTTTGCGTGTTCCTGTTCCAGTGCTTTAATAAGCCTGTCGAGATCTTCAGCTTTCTGCGCTGGCGGCAGCCCCATGATCTGATCCGCATACCATGATGGATAATGCACTTCCGGAGGCTGCCCCATGATCATGTCAAAAGCCTGTTTCCTGCTGATCAGGTCATCATTCATCATTCTGTCGTCCTCCAAGATTCGTCTTCTGGATCACATACCGGTTAATCAGTTTGTACATGCATTCGTAAGGGGTAAAGGCTGCAGTACTTCCGCTGGTGTAGTGGACAAAAGCTCCTGTTTCCGTGACACTCTTGACTTTGCCAATCTCACATCTGTTGCCATTCCTGTATACGATATACTCGCCTGCTTCAAAAGTCGTCATCATCTATTCCCTCCATAAGCTGATCCATACTTACTTCCAGCACCCGGCTGATCCGGTACAGCATCATTAAGCTCGGCAGGCATTTTCCGCTCATCCAGGGCGTGAAAAGCGTATTGCTCACGCCGATCTGTTTCGCAAGCCACACCTGCGACAGCTTCCGCTTGTCCAAAGCTTTCCGGATGTTACGGCCTATCGCCAGTCTGTTCATCTGTCACCTTGTTTCTGCCGCCTGTTACCGCCTTGACCTTAAGCAAAGCTACCAGGTCGCCGATGATCTTCATGGCGTTCTCGTTTACCTTAATGAGCTCCTCATTGGCTTTTATGACCCTGTCATTTATATCGAGCAGCTCATCAATTGCTCTCTTATCCATATGCTTTCCTCGCTTTCCATTGTTGCCGCTGCAACCCTGCCGGATCCGGCCATAAGCTGAAGGGATCTGTCCAGGTCGTCAAACAGGTACTCTTTGTATTGGCCTTTTGTGTAACATCTGAACGCGAAATGATTGAACGTCATAGGGAATGGGATCTGCTTCCCCATCATGACCGCCATATGAAATATGGATTCGGCAGCCCTTTGATTCGGTGCGACTATTACCGATCCCGGGTGCTCCGCGCACATTTCAATCATTTTAGTTGTTCGCCCAGACCTTCTTCCCGAAATAATGCATTCCATTTTCTCCTCCTCATAATGCCCGCGCCGGTTCCCCCGCGGGCCTGGTATTCACATTCGCAATAATCGCGCCGCACACCGCAAGAAGGATCCTCCTTTCTGTTGTCTCGTGCGTTGATGGTTGCCTGTTCCGGTATATGCTTAACCGTCCGGACGGGTTAAGGTCTCAATTCCTGTTTTGACACACCAAGCGCATTTGCGATCTGCCCGAGGCGCGGATCAGGTACGGGGTTATATCCCTTGATATAATTCCAGAGCGTGTATTTGGACACGCCTACCATTTTCGCGAGCTCTTCCTTCGTGATATTCTTCTCATCCATTACCCTTAGGATATTCTGCCCAGTCTTTATGTCGCCAGCGTTCCGGAGCTTCCGGAGCTTTGTCTTTACCCTTGCAAGATTGAGCCCTGCCTCTGTCAGGTCAGGATCCTCGGAGCGGAGATTAAGGTGTGTAAGTGTCATGTTCTCGCTCTGAGTAATAAGCATCAGGTTGTCTATGTTGCAGTGCATCTTATTGCCATCCTTAAAGGCGACGACCATATACGGCGGGACCGGGCCGTTATGCTCTTCCCAGACAGCCCTGTGCACAAACTCCCAGCGGTCCCACAACTTACCTTCCATCCGCGTCTTGCGGAGCAGGTATCCGTATGAGTTGACGACGACTGATCCGACCGGCAGCTCATTTACTGGCTTATGCCCTTTTTTGAACTGTGTCTTACGGCTTTTTTCGATCGCTTCCGGACTGCAATACTCTGACTGTTTCTTGCCCTTATTCCCAGGGGGATGCCCCTTCTGGAACCAGCCTTTCAGGCCGGACTTGATCCCGTGGCGCTGCCGAAACTGTTTCATTCCTGTCTTAGTCCAGTTAGTGCCGAACTTCTCATTTGTCATATTGGCCATCTCTTCAGAACTGACATTCCAGGAATTGTCACGGATGAACTCGTACATGCCTTGCGGATACCTGGTCTGATACTTCCAGTATTCCTCACTTGTCAGCTTGCCTTTACCGTTAAGGTATCCATGGTTGTATCGGAACGCCTTCATGCTGGACTTTGTGAAACTGGTCCCAAGCTCAACATTGCACGCATGTGCCAGATCAATATCTCTAAGCTTCGGGGACATGTGCTTTACAAACTCGTGGACTTCCGGAGGATATCTGTCATGGATCCCCATATCACTTCGCCTCAAGCTGGAGGATGTCCGGCATCTGATTGGTCTTGTTGTTGTATCCGTATTCATCCCGATGCTTGATCGTCCGGAGGGCGAGCTCGCCGGTCTGTATGATCTTGTCGGAGACCTTGACGATCGCGTCGGCCTTCTTCATCTCTCGATCGAGCTCTTCCTCCGAAAGCGAGTCATCATTAAGCCGCTCCAGCTGCTCGAACAGGTAGTTATTCAAATTTGTCAATGTATTCTTCATCTTTCAAACCTCCATCTGTATCTGCTCCGGGCTGAACTCCGGGCAGGTGTGTAAGAGCTTTCCGTAATCTGCTTTGTACCACCATGACTCTCCGCTGGATACCGGGCACTTCTGCACGATAAATGTGTGCCCGTCTTTCCTGGCCTCTCTGGTAGTGATCCCGTGATGGTGGATACAGTCCCTGCAGAAGTGATAGCTGCCATTAGCCATATTTATGGTCACCTCGCTTTCCGACAATTTAGAACACATATTTCTCATGTGCCTGCTCCAGGTCCTTGTCTGAGATATCCAGATAGATCTGTGTCGTCTCAATACTCTCGTGCCCAAGCAGCTTAGATACTGTTGTGATCGGCATTCCGGCCCTGAGCGCCATCGTTGCTCCTGTCCTGCGGAATCTGTGCGGGTGGACATTTTTGACTCCCGCCCTTTGTCCTATCTTCCTAATAATCGAGCCCAGCGTGCTCTCGTCTATGTGGCCGTCTTCGCTTACCATCTCAGGATCCTTCCACCATTCCCATGCGCCTGTTCCCGTTTCTTTCGCATGTCTGGAATATTTATCAATATTCCCCAAAATATTTTTGGCTCTCGGGAACAGATATGGGTTGTTATCCTTTCTCTGATTCAGGTACACATCTAAGGCGAGCTTTGCCCTGGCATTAATGAATACGTATCTGTATTTGTCTCCTTTGCCGTGTATCATCACGCGGCCCTCTTCGACATCATCCGTCCTGATGTTGACCAGTTCGTCCGCCCGGCACCATGTCGATGTGAGCATTTCCACCATTGCCTTCTGTCTCTCGTCCCTGCATCCCATCCGTATAAGTTCTAGGTCGAGGAGTTCAAACGCGTGCTTCTTTTTCTTTGTCTCCTTTAGCGGCGGGACCTTGTTCATCGGGTTCTTGAGGAGGATCTCTTCTTTCTGCAGCCATGTATAAAAAGCGCTGATGTTCCTTCTGTAGTTGTTCACTCCTGTCTTTGACACGCCGTCCCTTGACAGTTTCAGTGCGATCCAATACCGGATGTCGTCGGCCGTGATCTGTGTAAACGGTTTCTGTATTTCCCCGAAAAAGAGCTCCAACGACAGCTGATAGAACTCTATCGTCCTCTTCGACAGCCCCTGTGCCGTCTTCGCCATGAGATACCTTTTTACAATCCGCTCGTTCACGTCTCCTTCGTAGACTATGATCTCGTTTTCCGCCTTCGATATCTCGTAGTTGTGTGTCAGGATCGTGATCTTCGCTTTCACGGCCTCGATGTATTCCGGCTGCAGGAACGGCGTGAGTGCGATGATCAGTTCGTCTTTGAACTTTTCTTTTTGATCACTCATAGCAGCACCCCCATATTTTTCGGAGTCCTCATGATATGCGACCTGTCTGTCTTGCCAGGAACATAAGGATCAGCCAGCGTATTGCCTTGCACACAAATCGCATCTATTCCCAGAAGACTGAGCTGCACATAGCACATATACACTCCTTTCCAGTCAAGATCCTGTGCTACCACTTTCATCACCTTCTGGTAATTGATCCCTTCATCCTGCAACACTTTGGCTGCTGCGATGATCATCGCCCCTCCTCCGCATGTCGGTTCATTGATGTCCAACTTAGTCATTTCATCCCGATATGACTCAATTGATTCTCCCAATGACATTTTTGCCGTAAGTACTGACAGATGAAATGGTGTGAAGAACTGGCCGGCCGCTTTACTTCCCATGCCGGCGTCCATGTAGATTTTCCCGAGGACATCATACGGGCCGTCATCCAGTGTCTCTACGAGCCACAACATCATTTCACAGAGTTTGACCTGTTCTTCAGGCGTGTATTTCCGCATTGTATCCATATAGGACTGTTCCCGTTCCTGCCATACTTTGTCATGGATCGGCGAGACCGTATTGCATATTGACATCGCCATGCACCTGATCCAATCTGTGAATACTTCATACGCCGAATACCTTCCGGATATCTGATCAATCACTTTGATGATGTCTTTTATCCTGTTCACTGCTCAATCCTCTTTCCCGTCGTCTATCCCTTTGATCAGGTTATCAACGCTTATTCCGAGTACTTTGCTGATTTTATACAGATTGTAGATAACTGGCGTACTATATCCATGTATGTATTGCCAAACTGTGCTCGGCATCACATCGGCCAATCTGGCCAGTTTGTTTATGCTTATGTTTTTCTCTTCCATGTGTTTTCTGAGATTTCTGGCGATTGCATTTTTGTCAAACATTTCATTACCTCGCTTTCACCTCGGCCCACTCGGAGTAACATTCCCTTTTCAGCCCCGTGTATGCATATCGAATTCTGATCCTCCTCGCCCTGACGGGAATGTTCAGCGTGACCGGACTGGCTACCTTCCTGCGGATACCGTCGATCAAGTGGTCGTCGAAATACAATTGGGCCATCGGGCTGTTAAGCATTGCCGTCTTTTTGTAGTCGATCGTCTTGCCAGCTTGCTTAAACTGCCTCGCGCACCATGAGGAGTATCTGTTTTCCTTGACGTATGCTTTCACCTGCCATTTCCTGTGCGCTGTGACTGGGCCTTTGTAGCTCATGTTCCGGAAGCTCCGCTGTTCCCAGTGCTTACCGTCTGTCGTGTACCGTACAATGATCACTCTCGCTGCCGTCGTGGCATCCACGGTTATCTTGGTGCTTTTGCTGTACGT
Source organism: Oscillospiraceae bacterium (assembly GCA_017652685.1). GTDB lineage: Bacteria > Bacillota > Clostridia > Oscillospirales > Oscillospiraceae > Limivicinus. The sequence goes on along the minus strand of JAGCAN010000001.1, from coordinate 76,691 downwards.
CACCGCCGACAGCACTTTCGGGCGGAAGGTTACCGTCTCGATCATTGTCTCGTTGGTGATGACGTCCCCTGGCCACTCGCCAAACTTGTCAAGGTTGTGGTAGTAGTCATCCTGTTCCACTTGATCCGGCCACCAGTCACGTCCCTGTGCGTGTACGGTGAGCGGTGTGGCGGACAGGATCAGGGCGAGCAGGATGATGCCTGCCTTGCGTGACCAGTCTTTGCATGTGTCGGTCAGCTTGGTCTTTTTGCCCTTGATTTCGCACCGATAGCCCTTGTACGTGGGCTTGCTGTGCGTGCAGGTCTTGCAGGTGTTTTTCATATCTATTTCTCCTTTTTAAGTTCAAGAAGTTCATCTTCATATCTTTCTTTCAGGTATGTCGCGAGCGTATTACGGTTAACCTTCATCTTTTTCGCAATTTGCATTTTTGGGATTCCGTAATCCAACAGTACCTTGATATCGTGCGCTTTCCCGGAAAGTTTTACCTGTCCTGATTTTCTCCCTTTGGGACGGCCAAGAATCACACCTTCTGCCCGCTTCTTGGCAAGCGCCTCTTTTGTTCGCCTACTGATCATTTCACGCTCAATCTCAGCGGATAGCCCGAACGCAAATGCGAGAACCTTAGACTGAATGTTGTCACCAAGCTCGTACCCATCTTTTGCTGTATAGACCCTTATGTCGTTATTCATGCAATATTCCAATATCCTCATGACCATGAATAGTGATCTTCCGAGTCTTGAAATTTCACCGGCAAGAAGTACATCACCTGGTTTCAGTTTCTTTAACAGTTTTCCAAGTTCGCGCTTTTCAGGTTCTTTCGTCCCACTCACGCCTTCATCATCGATGTATTCTGTGATTTCAAGACCAAGCCTTTTTGCGAGTTCATCAACTCCAAGACGCTGGTTTTCTCCATCCTGTTTTCCGGTTGATACTCTTAAATAAGCATAGACGGCCATATCAGTTTCTCTCTTCCATCAGATTCCATTTTTTTTGGAAACTTCGTTTTATATTCTTCGTTGATTTCCTGCACCCAGTCTGCTGTCCCAATCTGCAAATCGTTGTAGTATTTGTTGATAAGAGACGTTATTTCCTCAAGCGGATAATTCATGTGCTTAATTCCTGTTACATCAGCCGCATACATGACATCTTCATACAGCTTTTTGTTAAACACAAACGGTTCGTCCCCTATCGCGCAACAGAGTGCAAGGAGTTTTGCTGCCTTATGTTTACCGACCACATTTATGCCGGCGTTTTTTGCAGTTATCAACATTTGTGAATAGACGTTATCCATCATTCCCTCCATGTAAGTCCCATTTTTTCAGCTTGTGCAGGAACATCTCGGCTTTTTCCTCTGACAAAAAAGTTGCATATATCCTGCACCACTGTCCGTCCTGGATGTATAATGCCGGCTTATCGTTTAATTTACAGATACCGATTTCCATTCCCGCATGCGCGTTTACCAGTTTCATGACTGATATGTTTCCTGCTTAGGCATCCAGGCCGTGACCTCGAAGAGGTTATCGAGGCTGTCGCCCCAGATCTCGCCGAACGCAAAACCATTTTGGAAGACCTTGTGGCTGCCGTCCCACCTGGGATCTATCTTGTTGCCGTAGTCCGCAATGAAGATCGCGTACGGTTCATCCTCGTCCCATCTGGCCGTGACCAGATACTCGCCGGGCTCTTCCGGAAGCCCTTCAGCCACCGGGATCCACGGGCCGTTCTCCATTGCCTCTTCGATCTCATTGATAACGGCTCTCAGGATATTCTTTTCGCCTTCGCTGTAGCCTCCTATCTGTTCCCACTCGGCGATGACTGCCTTAAGTTTTGTTCCGTTGATCAGGATCATATTTTCCATCTTTCATCCTCCTTCTTTTGCTGATGTTACTGTTGCCCTTGCTTCGCTCTTTTATGCTGATCCTCTGCTTTTCTCTGCTCAGCCCCTCATCGCCTCTGCTCCGTGCCGCTTCGCAATGCCTCTGCGTCCTTAGTATTTCCTTGCTATGCCGTTGCTCCGCCCCGCTATGCTCCGTTTAGCTATTGCCAAGCCTCTGCGATGCCGTGGCTGTACAGTTCCACTGCTGAGCGAAAATAGTCTCTGCATAGCCTTAGCGTGTCATTGATGTGCTAAGCCTTTGCGACCCTACTCGCTGCCAATCGTTGCCTTGGATCCGCTCGTCTACTCCTCGCCTTTGCCGGTCTCCGCAATGTGATGCTATGCCGTCGCATAACCTATCTCTGCAATTCCGCTGCCATGCCGCGATATTCCGAGCTATGCCATTGCCGCACTCCGATTTGCACTGCCATTGCTCTGTTTTGCCACGACATGCCTTGCCTTGCCACCGCTTCGCTTCACCTTGCCACCGCTTGGCGCTCATTTCTCTGCTTTTGCCATCGCATCACCCCGACTAACTTCGCCTTGCCTTTGCAGGGCACTACCTTTCGTTGCCACTGCCTTGCCCCACACAGCCTAGCCTTTGCCGCCCGTTGATGAGCCTTGCCCTTGCAAAGCATTGCACTGCTTCGCCTTTTGCTTTGCTTTCTGCGATTTGCCCAACTAAGCCTTTGCGCGTCTTTGCGGCTCTGTGCATCGCCTTCGCATCTCTAAGCTCGTCATTGCCATGCCGTTGCTACGCCTTTCCCATCCGTGCCTTTGCTATGCGTTACTGTGCCCGTCAGCGCCATGCCGTCGCTCTGCCTTGCGACAGATAGCCTTTCCGCTGCTTATTCGATGATCTTGTACTCGAACCTGCCGTATGATCCGTTGCGCCACTGGCCAATGCCCCTGAGGGCTCCGTAGTTCAGCCATTCCATCACTGCCGGCGCGTATGTATCAGACAGGCACCTGATCGTAAATTCCACCGAACTTCCTGCCGGGGCCTTCTCACTGTTGGCCAGCGCGATCCGTTCGCCCTGTGCTGTCTGTCCGCGGAGCGGTCGCTGGAGGTTGCCCATCTCCCCATTGAGCTCGATCGGGATCTGGCGTTCCATCACGAAGATGCAGCCATCGATGATCTTCTTGTACGCCTTGAGTGCGCAGGATTCTTTCGCGAACTCTTCCGGCTTGCCGCCTTTCCCGGCCCGACACTTCTGGAGCATGGAGCATGCGTCTTTGAAAAATCCCTTGATCTGGTAATCAAACAGGATCGGGATCCCCTCGTTGTTGCGCGGGAAGACTGTCATTGCTTTCTCCTCATACTCCTCGGCGCCGATCGCGGCGATCTCTTCTTCCTTGCTGGGCGCGTCCGGAGCTTTCGACGCGATGTACTCACTGTGAATTTCGGGGTTTGCACTTGCTGTGCCCAGGATAGGCTCTGTGAACGTAAGCTTTACTCTGATATCTTTCATCTTTTCATCTCCTCTTTTTCTTGAAATATTCTGTCAATTTCCCAGACGACTATTGATGTCATCCGGATCACAAATTCAGTGTTGCCGTACCGATTGGCGAGCTCGTCCGCCTGATCAGCGAGACGCTGCCACCAGCTGTCAGCTGAGACCGGCTCGGCGTGATTTTTAAAAAACCTCCACAAGTCCTGGAAGAACCTGAAGTATGTCATAGGCGTCATAGCTGAGTGACCTTTACAAAGATCCCGCGCAGGTTCGGACTTACCCAGAACTTTTCGATGATCTCACGGCACACCTGCGCGTCGTCATGCCAGAACCCCACAGCCGTCATGCAGTCCTTAAGCATCTTGTTAAGGTTATCCGTGTCCGGCCTTGTGATCTTATAGCTGCTGTACTGCCACTCGGCCTCTGTCGGAAAGCACCATGTCGTTACCAGCTCCAGCGGACCGGTCAGCGTCTGTTCGGGTTTGTACTGTGCCAGGTAGTCTGTTAGTTTCTGCCGGGCCGCCTTGAGCTCCGGCGGATCATAGAACACCGGCTTACCGTTGCGGACCATGACCTTGTGTTCCTGTGCCGTCACGGTCGGCGGGTCCATCGCCATAAAAAATTTAATCTCCATCCATCCTCCCTTCGCGTTTTGTCTCCGTACGTGTGTGGTAGGGACGGTGGGTGTGCTTAGCACCCACCCTCCGTCTCACCCACGCGGACGGTACGTACGGGACACTATAGTGTTATACACATCGTCCGTCCCTACCTTCGTCCCTAGGGGTAGGGACACGGACGCACGATGTTGTCCCTATCTGTCCGTAGGTGTCGGCAGGTACGGACGCACGGTACTGTCCCTAGTGTCCGTACCCCATAGGGACTAGGGACGCACGATGTTGTCCCTATCTGTCCGTACCCTCTTTGCGTCTCAAAAACAGCTTATGATCGTCGGGATTTTCGAAAGTTTCAAACCGTTTTTTGTATTCCGGACGGCTCCGTTTTCCTTTGCCGAACCATCGTTTTATGGTATCCGGAGCGACTCCGATCTCTTCCGCGATGTCGATCGCTGACGCTACGCCGTCCTGTTGGACGCCCTCGAAAGCGATCTCGATCTGATTGATCGTGTCCTCTTTTTTCTTCTCTGCCTTCTTCTTTCGCTGTTCCACCATCTTCTGATATCCAGTCAATTCGCTTTCCGGCTGGATATCCTGCAGGCATCCTGACTCGTCAGGCGTATGGATCGGATACCGGAACCATGTGTTGACCGGCTTGAATTTCGGGAACTCTCTGAGCGTCCCCTCGATCCTCCATCCCGATAGCGATTCCACTCCCTTGACTGCCTCTTCCAGCTGACGGGCAAGTGCTTTCTGCTGCCACTGATCGAGCTTGTTTTCGCAGTAAGTCTGCATGATCCCGGCCGACAACTTATCGTCCTGCGACAGGTCTGTCTCCCACGGAATGTTCTTGCAATAAGCCGTCAGGTATTGGATACAGGTACGGCAGATGGCCTTGTTGGTCTCCTGCGCGATTATGGCATTCGTGAGCGGGAGCTCTATCATGTCCAGCAGCGCGTCCGGATCCCTTGCGAAGACTCCGGAGCCTGACGCCCTGTCCATCGATTTCTTCTGTCCCTGTGATCCTTTAGAGTGGTGATGACAATAGATCACTGAGGCTCCCAGCTCTGTGCACACCTTATCGAACTGGTTACAGAACTTGGCCATCTGGTCAGCTGAGTTCTCATCGCCGGTGATGACCTTGTAGATCGGGTCGATGATAACAGCCTTGTAATGCCTGTCCTTGGCCCTCCTGATGAGCTTAGGAGCCAGTTTATCCATTGGGACGGATCTTCCCCTTAAGTTCCATATATCGATGTTGCTGAGGCTTCTGGGCGGTATCCCTGCAGCATTGTAAACGTCGCGGAACCTGTGCAGACAGGATGCCCTGTCAAGTTCAAGATTGACGTAAAGGACACGTCCCTTCATACAGTCCCATCCATGCCATGACCTGCCCTCAGCGATCGCTATACACAGCTCTATGAGGTCAAAGGACTTGCCGGCTTTAGAGGGTCCCACGATCAGCATCTTGTGGCCTTCCCGGAGCACTCCTTTGATCAGCTCCGGAGCCAGTGGCGGAAGGCTGTCCCATTCCGATGAAAGCTCCTCCATATCCGGAAGATCATCATTCACAGCCTCGATCCACTCATGCCATTCTGACCAGGACTTACAGCCGATGTTCGTATCGATAATGAACTGCTTTTTTTCTCCTCGTTCACATCCCGGCATTCTGGACAGCCTGGAAGGGTTCCGGTTCTGCGTATCGATCACCATGCCGTTCTTCTTGCAGACGTCGTACAGGTAATTGACACGCTTCTGGTACTCCTGCTTGTCATCTGCCTCGATTTTTACGATCGCATGGACACTCTTGCCGCCGGAGTACATCAGGACCGCTACGGGCAGGTTAAGCTGCCTGATCAGGCCGTTCTGCGCTTCCAGGGACATGTTGTCCGACTCGACCAGAGCGTACCGGTAATCCGTCACGTTCTCGTTGTTGACGCCGTTCCCATCCAATGGATTGAAGCGGATCCACGCGCCGGCTTCGTGCTTGTATTTGCCGATAACATCCTCAATGGTGTCGCTCTTAAGCCTCTGCACGATCTCGCCTACGCGGAGCGTATACACGCCCTTGTTGGCGGGCACGAGCTTCTTTTTCCCGGACTTGTCTGCTTTTTCGAAGGACTCTGTCACATATCCGAAGATCTCCTCCGGCTGGAAGAGCGTCTCGAGATACCGGATCAGCTGCTGTTCGGGTTCCCATTTCGCAGGCTCATCGAACTCGCGTATCTCTGCCCATCCCTCGCCAACCACAACGCCTTCATATTCGATCGAGTCGTCCATGCTCAGGATCCTGCCGGCTTCGTGTGTCGGTACCCATCCCTGAGAGACGGCCAGATGATAGATCGTCCCGCCGGTGACGCCCTCGTCACGTTTGAATGTCCGCCACTTCCGGGCACACTCACCTGCGTGATAGCGTCCGGCATCCTTCCGGCTCCAGTCATCCCAGACGCTGCAGGGATAGCCATCGAGCTTGAGCGCCATGCCTACATCCGTCCATTCCTGATAGTCAAGGAGCCCGGGATCTATATGTTTAAGCAATTCAACTAAATCTGTTCTGTTGTCCATCAAATCCACCCTGATACCTTAGGCTCATCTGCCTGAGGCACATATGATTTAGGGTTAATGTCTCTTGGTGTTCTCCATCCGTTTGCCGCGATCCTGTCGATCAGATTCCGGGCCTGATCAAACGACCATGTCCCGACATTTTGAAAGCCTCGGTTCTCAAGCTGTCTGATCTGTCGTGGAGTCGCAAGCCCTCCGGAGCTCCTTTCGCCGAGCTTCTTGAGGAGCATGTCCGCTTCGCCCTGGCTCTTGACATTTTCGGGATTAATCCCGAGATGCTCGAGCCTGTCACGCTGCTGTGCGGTAGGATCCTGAGCGGCCCACCCGAACGGCGGGACATAATCGACAAGATCCCTTGCGTTGATACTCATTGCATACTGCAGCGGGTCGACCAGCTGGCTCTTCTTCCGGCGCTGTGCTGCCAGTTCCTTGGCGAGTGCTTCCTCGCGTTCGGCGACCACATCCTCAGATGCACGCTTCTCAGCTTCTTCGATGTCTACAGCCTCGCCGGCCTTGTCTTCCAGGTTCTTCGTCATACGCTGGGCGACTTCCGGATCCTCACAGATCAACGAGGCCGGATGGCACAGCTCATGACGTTCCGTCATCCACAAGAAGTCGATCAGCAGCAGATGTCCCTTACCGGTCTCCGGGGACAGCCTTGTTCCACGTCCGATCATCTGAGCGTAAAGCGGTCTTGACCTTGTCGGCCTGAGCACAATGATGCAGTCTACTGCCGGGCAGTCATAGCCTTCTGTAAGCAGCATCGAATTGCAGATCACGTTGTATTTGCCAGACTCGAAGTCCTGCAGAATCTGTGCCCTATCCTCGCTGGAGCCGTTGACTTCTGCCGCGCTGAAGCCCCGCTCATTGAGCATTCCCATAAACTTCTGTGATGTGGCGATCAGCGGCAGGAACACGATCGTCTTCCGGTCCTTACAGAACCTTGTCATCTCGTCCGCGATCTGGAACAGGTACGGGTCAAGTGCAGTCCCGATCTCGCCGGCTTTGAAGTCTCCGGCACTGATCCCGACCATGCTGATGTCGATCTTGAGCGGGATCGTAAGCGCCTTGATCGGCACCAGGTATCCGCTCCGGATGGCTTCCGGCATGGTGTACTCATAAGCTAAAGACTCGAAATAGCTCCCGAGGTTCTTCATGTCGGCCCTGTCAGGCGTAGCCGTGACGCCCAGAACGTTGGAATCGCTGAAATACTGCAGTACCCGCTGATAGGACGAGCTGACACAATGATGAGCCTCATCGACGATGATCACATTGAAGTAATCCTTCGGAAACTGCCTCAGCCGTTTCTCGCTCATCAGAGTCTGTACTGATCCGACCACAACGCGGTACCATTGCCCAATGCAGGTCTGCTCCGCCTTCTCCACTGACGATCGGAGCCCGGTCGCCTTGAAGATCTTGTCAGCGGCCTGGTCCAGGAGTTCCCCGCGGTGTGCCATGATCAGCACACGCGATCCGCGCCGGACACATTCTTCGACGATCTTGGCGAACACGATGGTCTTGCCGGTCCCGGTTGGCATGACGACAAGCGTCTTATGCCTGCCGCCATCCCATTCCCGGAACACTCCGGCGAAAGCCTGCTCCTGGTAAGGTCTGAGGTTCATCATCAGAAACCACCACCCCACTTAGGCTGCTTTTTCTCCAGGAATGTGATGTTTGTGTATGTGGTATCTTTCTTGTCACCTTTGCCTTTTGTCTTTTTGACCCTGACCCTGCATGTAAGGCCCGGAAGATCATTCAGCGCCCTGCCGAGGTTCGGCAGCGGTTCGCCCTTCTTTTTCTGCCCGGTCCCGAGGAAAAGCTGTGAGAGTTTCCACTCGAAATCCGAGTTGAGGACAAACTCGTCGCGGAGCTGTGCCTCACTTCCGTCCGGCATGGCAAGGTTGACATATACCATCCTGTTCGGATTGCCGTTGTATTCATTGGCCCACTGGCAGACCCCGCTTTCGACATGGTCGATCCTGGCGTCATATTCGCCTTCCGGGACATCTACATACTGACTTTCCTGATTAATACTGCTGTTGAGATCTAAGACGTCTCCCATTTATTACTCCTCCTTATTTGTATTCGAGTTCCTGTTTCTGCCGCATCTCCATGATGGCCGCCTTGAGCTGTGGCCAGAATCCGACGGCCCATCCCTCGACGAAGTCCTGCGGGTAATCGGCAACTCTTGTATCCGCTGTCATGTAGCCTTTTGTGCTTGCGATGTGCTGAATCTCCCACTCATCGATCTGTGATGCGATCATGAGATCACGGAGCGACTTATTGATCCTCGGATCGGGTTCCTGGTATTCGACCGGAACGTTCCTGATGTCTTCCGGCCCCGTTATTGCTGCCGGCTGGCTCTTATCGTATTCTGCGCGGCTGATATGCTCCGCATCCAGCAGGCTGCCCGGGACGACGTTTCCCGCCTTGATGTGGTAGAGTTCCCCGTTCTTCCTGAGATACAGATCCTCCTCAGCTACAAATCCCTGTAAAGCCTGGCCAACCTCTTTCTGAGGCGCCGGATCCTTCGGTGCGGTTTCTGGTACGGCCTCAGGCTTAGGCTCTGGCTTCGATTTGGGCTTAGGCTTTGGAGCGCTTTTGGGCGGCTCCTGTGCTGCCGGCTGATCATCGAATAGCGGAGCGATCGACTCATATTCGAGTGGCAGCTCATCCGGCATCCCGAACCTGTTTTTTGCGTCCCAGAACGGTGTATGTGTCGTGTGTATCACCCTGCGGCCGCCCTGGGCCTTGTTCTTGCCCTTTACAGCGCCTTTCCCATCCGTATTGATGACATTGACGTGATAGTTGAGGAACAGGACCACGTCGGCCCATTCCTTGATCATGGGAGCCACCTTCTTGCTGGTCTTCATCTCCCAGTGGTCATAGGCCCCGAGCTCTTCCGGGAGCTCCACCTTACGGAGCGTAGCGTGTGCCGTGATCACGACGTTCACGCCTTTGTTGACGACCTCTGTAAGCTTGTTCAGGAGCTTTCCGAACTCCTCAGCGCTATACTGGTAGCCCTTACCGTAGCCAGCGCCTTCGAGGCCGTCCCACCCCTTCTTCCGGCACAGATCGTTGATCTCGAGCTGTTCCGCCCAATCTGCCGTATCAATGACCAGTGTTTTGCAGACGGTGGGGTTGTCGATCACGTACTGCACCTGATCAAGGAGCATCTGCCACGAGGACGGAGCCTCGAAGCGCTTGACATCCATGTGTGTCGTCGACCCTTCCGTATCAACGAAGAGCGGATCAGGGCACTGGCTTGCAAGCGTACTCTTGCCAATGCCTTCAGCCCCGTAGAACACGATCCGCTTCGCGACGGGTAATTTCCCGCTGATAATATTCATGTGTTACCTCCTTAAAATCCCATGCCGGCAGACCATCCGATCGTCTTAGGCGCGGGCTCTTCTTTTGCGAAGACGCCGTCCTGTCCTTCGACATAGCCGTCCGTGATCACGATGCTGCACTCGTCCCCGGTGCTCACTCTTGTCGCGATCGCCTGCAGGCCTTCCTCCTCAAGCCACTGCCCGAACTCTTTGAGCGTGTCCAGGTCCATCGCCTCGAGCTTGTCCAGGAGCACAAATCCGCACTTCGGGTTGAGCTTCCGCACGATGGAAGTGGAGACGATCATCTGCTCAGCGCCGCTCATGTTGTCCCACATCTGTCCCTTGTAGATCAGTTCGCCGTCCTTTACTGACAGGCCCGGAAGCGGCAGATCCGCATTATCCAGGAGCGCTGTCCGCTGTTTCCTGATGTCCTCAATTTCATTGGTGAGTGACAGGTATTTATTGCGGTATTCCTTGGCATCCTCTTCTGCCTTGGCCTTATCGAGGTTTGCCCGGACTTTCCTGTTGATCGTCTCGATGGACTCGATCGAGCGCTCAAGCTCCTCGGTAGATTCCATCTTCATCTCTGCCGGAGTCTTTTCTGCGGCCTTGCGCCTTTCCTCGAGGGTTTCTCGTTCTTTCTTAAGATCCCTGAGTGCGCGCTCATATGCCTCGATTGCATTTTCATTCTTTTCGAGATCTGTAAGGATCTTGTCATATTCGCGGGCCCACTGCTGACGCTGGCCGTTCCTGGCGAGAATCTCCTGCTGTTCTTTAATCAGCTCCGAAGCGCTGACCGGCTCTTCAGGAGCATCCGGGTAATACGGCTGTTCCTTCGCGAACTTCTCTTTCTGGTCGGCTGTCCGGCCGACGTAGGTCCGTTCCTGGTAAAGTTCCTTTTCCTTCTGATCGAGCTCCGCAAGCTGGGGACCGACACCGATGATCTGCAGGATGGTGTTTGCCTTTTCCTTGCCTGTAACTTCCATAAACTTCGGCAGGTTGATCGCGAGTTCTTCAACGAACTCGTCGAGGAGCTGCTGCCCGCCCTTCTGGCCTTCGGGATCCGTGACCTTGAGGTCGCTGTTCTTACCCTTGCGCTCTACCACAAGACCGTTGTCCATGATCACCTTGAGCCTCGGCGGGATCGTGCTGTCAGCGTTGACCGCCTGTGAAGGTTTGTACTTGTTGCCGCCCAGTGCCCACGCGATCGCGTCAAGGACCGAGCTCTTGCCCTGCCGGTTCTTCCCGCCGATGATCGTGAGTCCATCCTTTGTCGGTTCGATCATGACGGCGTGGATCCGTTTCACGTTTTCGATCTCTAATCTGTTAATTTTCATGCTATAATCCTCTTGGAGTATTTATGTTTCGTCCCCGGTGGGAGTGGCAGCTCTCCGTGTGGCCATCCTTATGTCATCCTTATCGAGCAGCCCGAAGTGCTGGGCGCTCATCACGAGTTTTTCGTCCCGGTATGCCCGTATATAGACATATTCGAGCTCGGGCATCACCTTGATCCTCAGGTTGTCGACGTTGTGGCGCATCGCTTCGGAGTTGAGCGCCTCGCCCACTTTGATGAGGTCATTGACCCAGTCCCGTGTGATCATCATTTATTTATCCCTCCATCCGAGCACTGCCGCGCAGGCGATTGCCACGATCAGGGCCACGACAGCGACCCAGCAGGCCCGCCAGTCGTCGAGTGCCTTGTCTACGCTGCACCCGCAGACGAGCCAGCTGATTAAAAACACTGTCATGATCGCCTTATCTTTCATGCCTTCCTCCTCCTGCCGACCATCTCTTTTCGGCGAAGCCTTGACAGCTTGTTGGATACATATTCCTTAGTAACACCAAGCTCCTTCGCAATCTGGCTGTATGCCATCCCCTGTTCATACATCCGTACAAACTGTTCATCCAGTGACCCTTTAGGTCTCCTTTTTAAATCACTCACGCCCTGGGTGTACTTGCATACTGTCGAATATCCCCATCCTGTTTCCGCTACGATCTCCTTCAGTGACTTGCCCTGCCTGAACAGTTCTATCGCTTTTGCTTCCCGCTCTTTCCTTTTTTGGCTCTTGCGTTCAGTCGCCTGCTGCATGCTTTCCCATCTGCGCTGCAGTGCATCTGGCCGTTTCGGGACATCTCTGACCTTTATGTGGTTAGACTTCACGCCGATGATGTTCGGGTTGTCCGGGGCCGCTTTTGTCGGTCCGTGTCCGAGTTTTACATCCGGAAGCGGCCTTAAAATTCGCATTGAGTTGTTCGATTTCATTTCTTACCATATCCAATGACTTGTATTCCCTGCATATGCCTCTGCGCTCCATGCATTCCGAAAAGTGGAGGCAGGATGCGCAATCTGTCATGGCTCCACCACACAGCCATATACATCTGAGAGGATGTCAGCAAGAGTCTGCAAAAATTTGTTGAAGTTCATAACGCCACCTCGAATATTTTGCTGTTGGCACAGATCCCTACGTTGTAGACTGCGCGCTCGCTGATCCGCGGATCTGTCTTTGCTTCCGGCATGATCTTCGCGAGGGCCGTCCCAAGTGCGATCGTGATGTTTCCTGCTTCGACAAACATGTAGTCGTGCTTTTCCTCACCATCGACATACCTGGTCGAATAGTCGATTCTCCATCTTTTCATGATGCCGCCTCCTCTTCTGGCCAGTAATCATCAGCCAGCGGATCAATCCATTCATGGCCGATATACTGCGAAGAATCTGCATCCGCAATACCAATGTCCGTGATCAGGAATTTGTCCATGTCCGGATGTTCCTCGGTGATGAAGCTGATGACTTCTGCAACCGCAAGGCCGATGTCGCCAGCCTTAACGGCGGTGCTGAATGCTGTAACTCCTCCGTCCTCGTCCTTAATCAAATAGGATCCTATCCAGATCATCTGCATACCTCCTCAGGTCAAAAAGTAGTCAACGGACACGTTGAAATAATCCGCAATCTTTTTTAAGTCAAAAATGCCGATAGTCGCTTTGTCGTCTTTTTCTGCTCTTGTCTTCCACATTGAGATCGTGCTCTGTGCGACGCCGGTCTCTTTGCAAACCTGATATGTGGTCGTATTGTGCTTTTCGAGCAGATCGACGTATCTCTGATACATCACAAACCTCCTTTCTGATTTCCTCTTTAATATGCTTCAAGTTTGTGATATACTTAAATCGCCAAATAGAAGTAACTCGCAAACCGGAAGCATTTTTGTTGGGTGCTTCAATAATTGAAAGTATACTACGTTTAATTGAAGTAGTCAACAGCTTTGCTTGCATTTTTTGAAGTATTTTGGGGAAGGTGAGCAGAGATGTATGAGAATTATGAAAGCGTTATAAAAGCGAAAGGACTGACGAATTATAAAGTGTCAAAAGATACCGGAATTGCCCAGTCTGTTCTAAGCACATGGAAAACGAAAGGGACCACACCGAGATCAGACAAGCTTCAGATCCTAGCGGAGTATCTTGGCGTGTCTGTAGATTTCTTAATTGGAGTCCCAAATACCGGACCGCAAAACAGCCCACAATGGTATATAAATGAAGAGGCAGCACAAATAGCGCAGGAAATCTTCGAAGACCCCGATAAGCGTGCGCTCTTTAACGCTGCCAGAGGCAGCCGGCCTGAAGATCTTAGAATGGCCGCAGATATGTTAGAGAGATTCAAGGAGACTAACCCCGATGGATGACATCTATGTTTACCTGGTGGATCTGCCTACTACTGTGCCGGAAATGGTGGCCCCGTGTATTGGTGGAGGCTTTACGATCTACCTTAATGCCCGGTTGTCCTATCAGGACAGAGTAAAGGCATATCTGCATGCTTTGGAGCATGTGACGCGGAATGACTGGAGCAGAGAAGACGTACAGCAGATTGAAAAGGAGGCACACGATGGGATTGTTTAACAGGTATAAAATTCAGCCGCCATCAGTACCAGGTGATCCTGCAGACACAAGGACTAATAGGATTGCCGGTGTTGGATATGAATGCCGGAAGGACCCTAAGAAGAAACGATTGGATGTATTGAAGTCTTTAAAGGTGGGAGCTCCGCTTGTCCTTGAATACTACGAATACGAAGGCCGTCCTGCTTACATGGTAGTAGACTGTAAATCAGGTTTGGACATAGGCACACTGCATGAAGGCACTGCCGTATCTTTGAAGGAATCTTTTCCTAATGCAGTTTTTGTTGCCAAGATCGTAGAGAACAATAAGTTTGATGTCTCTGTCACATATGATATTTACGGTGAGCGCATGGTTTATTACAGCATGACAAAAGGGCACGCCAATGTGATTTACAGGGCATATAAGGATAAACAAGTTTCTCTTACTAAGAAGGAAATTAATAAAATCTATGAAATTTCTGAAATGGAAGGAGAACAGCCGAAGGAGCTGGTCAGTAGTTTAAGGAGGGCTGTCGAAAAGATTTTCCAACAGGATTATATTGGGGCAAATTCTATTTTGAAAGACGCGTTCAAATAAAAAATCACCCGCCCTGCGGCAACAGGACGGATGATCATAGAAGCAGTCCCATGAAGGAACGTATTCCTCAGCTAAAATCAGTATAACCTTCATGGGCTTATTAAGTAAACCCATTGGAGGTTATTTTTATGCAAAAGGTCGGTTTATACATGCGTGTCAGTACGATCCATCAGGTCAACGACGGGCAGTCCCTGGAATCGCAGGAACATTCCCTCCGGGATTATGTCGCTGCCCATCCAGACATGGTACTGGTGGATACATATATCGATTACGGCATTTCCGGCACAAAACTCTCTGAACGTGACGAGCTCCAGCGGCTCCTGTCCGACGTAGAAGCGGGCAAGGTCGATCTTATCCTGTTCACACGCCTGGACCGTTTCTTCCGGAGCGTCCGCCACCTTATGAATACATTTGATTTTCTCGACAAGCAGAAATGTGAGTGGCGGGCCATAGAGGAGCACCATGACAACAGTACGCCTACCGGGAAGCTTACCCTGACCATCCTCGCGGCCTTCGCGGAAATGGAATCGAATATGGACTCCGCCAGGATTAAGGACGTCCTGCGCCACAAACGGTCAAAAAAAGAGTGGCCGAACTGGCGCGTGACATACGGATACCGTATCGTTGACAAGCACGCTGTCGCGGATCCGGAGCGCGCACCAATCGCGCAGGCCCTTTTCCGCGATTATATCCAGCACAACAACATCAGCAAGCTGATCAGGGACTATGCTCCTTACGGCCTGCCTCAATCCAACGCAAGTATGAAAAAACTGCTCTCGAATCGTGTTTACATTGGAGAGGCTTATGGAATCGCAGGATATACGGAAGCCATCATAGACCAGCAGACATTTGACGCCGTACAGCGTATCCTCCCGATTAACGTCAAGAAGAGCCAGAAACACACATACATCTTTACCGGTCTTATGCGCTGCCCGAGCTGTGGGCGAGTGATGAATGTCGGCGTAACCGGAAAGAACAATTACACTCAGTACAAGTGCCGCTACGCTTATGTCGGCAGATGCGACTATCATCACCAGTTTTCAGAACGGAAAATCGAAAAGTACCTGCTGTCCACAGTTAAGGATGATCTTGAACAGCGGTATCTCAAATTGAAATCAGTAAAAGCCGTGGACAATACGGATAAGATAAATAAGCTCTACCGGAAGATAGCCCGTCTCAAGGATCTGTATATAGACGAGCTGATCGACATGGAGACATATAAGTCAGATCTGGAGCGCTACCGCTCTGAGATTGCCTCTCTTGAGATGCCCGCAGAACACGATACGAGCGCCATAGAGGCACTTTTAAGCATGAACGTGTATGAAATATACCAGACGCTTGATAAACCTCAGAAGCGCCGCCTGTGGCAGTCAGTAATCAAGTCCATAACCCCGCAGCCGGACAGGTCTTTTTTTGTTGAATATTTGTAAGTACTAAACGAAGGTTAGCATCTGTCTGGTATCAGTTAGTACGTAGTTTTGCGCTCGCGCAACAAAAAATATCACCCAATGAGTAATTTCCTGTTGACATATCACTCAATGAGTGATATTATATAATCAAGGACAGGGAAATACAGGAAACACCAAGGAGGATAAAACGATGACTACATTTAACTGCATGAGACCCAGCCAGGAAAAACTCGAAGAGAATAAGAGAAAGCACCAGGATAAACTTAGAACCCTTATCGGCAAATCGGTTGTCGGATATCACATGATCATCGAAGAAGTTACAGCAGTCGATATCGAGAATGATACAGTGACAGGTTTTGATACTGTTTCCGGCAAGGAAGTCACGGTTCCCTGGAAAAAGATCACTTTTGCAGAGCGTTAATTAAAGGAGGAGCGCAATGGATAACAGAATTTATCACATGTGCCTCAGCGAGGCGTACAACTATTCTGATAAGGACGCATTTGTTTCTGATCTTGCACTCTCCTCTATATGGGAGGATGATGTGGAAGAGATTCCAGCAGAACGTATTGAATGGCTCCATCAGATATGGGCAGCTGCCCACCGCTCCGTCAAGGACATCTGCCGGATGGCAGGAAAGAGCCAGAATGCTATGGCGGACTATTTCGGGATCCCCCGCAGGACCTTTGGGAACTGGTGCACCGGAGAACGTGAGTGTCCTGAATATACAAAGATGATGATGCAGGAACTGCTCGGATTATATAAGAGATAAAAAAAGAGCCCCAGGGATTTTCTCCCCGGGGTTCTTATATTTGAAAAAGATATGCATGCAGAAATTCTTTTTCTCCATATTATAAAGTGCCAAGCAGCTCCGCCCATGTCTTCGGACCGACAATCCCATCAGCAGTAAGACTATGGGTTTTCTGAAACTCGATCACGGCGTTCAGCGTTTTCCAGCCGAAATCGCCATCAACATTTAGCCCTCCGAGGATGACCTGCAGGACCTTGACTGCTTTGCCCTGTGATCCTTTTTTGATTTCCGGCATATCGTATTCCTCCTTTTCTGCGGGTGCGGCTCCGGAGAAACGTCCATTTGTTATCGCCGTCGCCGTATGATGGACATCATTGAGCAGGATGTCACCTGCGAGCAGATAGTCATCCTGATCGGTATACCTTGAATCAGTAAGCACTCGGAATCCTGCGGCCTTGAAAGCGCTGCGCATGTTGCCCGTATATGTGGCGCTGATTTCTTTCAGCTCCTTCCGGCCCAATATGTATCCCGCGGCTCGCACATTGGCGATCACACCTGCGCTGCAGTCTGCCTCGCAGGCTGTCCGGATCTTACTAGGATCAAATCCTGCCTTTTGCAGTTCTGTCCAGTATGTAAACCGCTGGTTCTGATCGTATCCGATCTTGTCATTATCCGCCGCCTTTATCGCAAGCTCCGCGATACATGCCCGCACAGCAGCATCAGGATGTCTCAGGACACAGTTCCAGGGGCGGTTATACCAGTCGCGTCTACGCCACTCATTCCCGGTCTGATCACCGGCTTTCCCGCCTCTATAGGTGCCGTTTTCGTCGGATCCGGAGTTCGAGATCTGCACAGGATCCGTCGTCGGGAAGGCCTGCACCTTAGACGCTTCCTTAATAATAACAGGCGGGATAGTTGCGCAGATTTTGTTAAGGTCTATGTCTTTGGCGCTCCCAGCGACGGGGCCTTTGCCGTACTGGTGGAGCCAGTAGTATCCGTCGTAGTCTACAGCGCCAGTGCTGTCAGCGACCCACGTGCAGTCCCTGACACGCCGCGGGAAGGCAGACATATCGAGTTTACTTTTGAACCAGCTTGCCGACGCATAGACCCCGATATTCATGCCGTGCTCATTGAAGTAATCCGTCACGATCTTGAGCAGCCTGGTGCGTTCTTCCCGGCTCAGGCTGTTGGCCCGGCCGGGCTCCCGGTCATCACCCCACACATTCTCCGAGTCGAGCATGGGCGGGTAGGACATTTTCAGATCCTTGATCTTCTCATAGAACCACTTCGCGCCCTCAGTCGCCTCCTCGGTCGTGATTGCAGTCGGGAAGTAATAGGCTCCGAATGGGATCCCATACTCCTGGACGGCGCGGAGGTTCTCCGCCCACTTCTTGTCCGTCCGGATCTTCTTGTAGTCCTGCGGGGCGGTCTTCGCCAAGGATCCGCGGAGGCCGCACCTGATATATGCTGCATCGACTTCTTTTTTCGCCTTAGCCCAGTCTATGGTGTTATGTTCTGATACATCAATAAATTTTCTCATGTTACACCATCCTATTTACTTGCTGTTGTACAAGATCGTAGTCAATGCCGAGCGCGGCTTTCCGGTCGTCAGCCTTGCCGTATTTGTTCGCGATCACATCCCGGGCTGTCCTGATCACCCAATTGACCTTGTCCTGGACGGCTGCATAGTCCTTGCCGAAGAACTTCCGGCGCTCCTCGTCGGTGCCAGCATAGCCCTTGAGGACGTAACCGGCAGCGGCCCGCAGGTAGGCGGCGCGGCCAGCGGAGGATCCGCCCAGGAAGTAGTTGACCCGTTTCTGTACGGCGTCGTAGCGCTTGCCGAGCTTGACGGCTCGCATTGGTCCGGATCCATATTTCCCTGCGATCACTTCTACGGCCAGGTCGCTGTCTCCCTTGACCTCGCCATTGTTACCGCTGAGCTCAACAAAGTGGATCCCGACCCATCCGTCATAGTTGTCATATTCGCCGATAGGTTCATTTTTGCTGTTGACGTTGAACTCTTTTTTGAAGTCTCCGGAAGAAATAAAACGCCTGCCAGTATCATATGCGATGATAGTGTTCCCGCGTTTCTCACCGACGCAGCATACATGCCCCCATCCGCTCCATGTACCGGGATCATTTGATGTGATATGGCTGTGGAAAAGATGGATCAGATCACCGATCTTCAGGTCTTCTTTTTTGCGGATGACCTTATAGTGCCTGGCCTGCCACTTGAACATGTCAGACAATTCCATGTACTTGGGCATCAGACCGCACTTGTAGTAAAAGCTATCCATGCCGAAGTTACAGTTTGTGGTCTTATCTTTGCCGGAGCTGGAGCAGAGCGTATCGATCTCGCCCCAATTGCATCTCCCACTGTCTTTTGACGGATAAAACGGTTTTGGTCCGCCCCATAAGACATGTGTCTGGCCGTTGTTGTAATTGAAGCCATATATCGCCATGAGTCCCATGACGTACTGTGCCACTTCCTGGAACTGTGCTGCTGTTTTCACACTGGCGTTTTTACCATTATATTTTTTGAAGACGCCTCCGAGGATATTGAGATATGCGGAATAGCCGCCATACCAGTTCAGCTTGGTCTGCCAATTGGCAGATGTGAAATCTCCTTGATGGGCTTTAATAATTTTTTCGGTTTCTGCAGTCCAACAACTCATCAATTGCCTCCATAATAAAACTGCCCGCCCGGTAGCAGTCCGGACGAGCAGTGGCGCCGCCTCTATTATTCGGTGTATTCTTCCGTGTCTTCGCGTTTGCCTTCCCTAGCCGCGTCGATCATGCCCTCTCCGAGGATGTATGACAGTACCGTAGCTCCGGCCATGATGATCGCCGCTACCTGCTTAGCCTCGCTTTCATCGGATCCGAGAGCAACAAGCAGCAGCGTCACAAACGCACACACTGCCGCCCAGAACTTACGGCTTGTCAGCTTCCTGATCAGATCTTCTTTACTCATGCATCCCTCCTATGCGCTTGTTTGTTGATATATCGCTGCACTGTTGCTTTTGCTTCTTTTGTTGGCCCATTGGCTCCGAGCTCCTGCAGGCCGCCAAGTACACCGAGCATTGCCTGCATCAGGATCTCTCTTTCTTCCAGTGATTCGGTAACGATCTGTTCCATGTCGCTCTTCCATCGATCCATATCATTGAGCCGGCTGTAATCCTGCCCAAGCTTTTCCTTGATCTCTTTGATGTCAGCTTCGATCGCTGTCAGCCGGTCTGTCACTGACTTATCTTCTACCTTCTTGACTTCTGATCCGGATACCCTCCGTTTAAATTCAGGCCACTCCTTATAGATGAAGTATCCGACCAGAAACGCTAAGATCAGCCAGGTGATCATCTGGCCGGGCTCGACGGCCTGCTGAAGCAATTTGTCCAATGTCTGGCCCTCCTAATATGTAAAGAGGACCCCCGAAGGAGTCCCCGTGTTAATAGTTGCAAGTTGGTTGCAAGTTGGTTGCAAGTTGCCACACAAGTTGCGATATTTAAAGTGTTACGTAAGCAAAACATAAAATAAATTTATTTAAGTTTTTATTTTATGTTTTAACGTATCCTAAATTTGCTTAGAAAAATGATATTTAAAGTGTCATTTAACTATCTTCACCATAGCTTTGCCCATAGCCACGCCAACACATAGCAGACGGCAACTATACCAATAAAAACTCCTGCTATTTTGATGACTTCCATAATCTTACCTCGTGTCGCTTAAACATCGGTCTTTTCCGTACATCCTGCACACGTTTCTGTGCCTGTTCTACCGCTAAGATATACTGTGCATGTCTCGCATGGATTCATAGCTTTACCTCGTGTCATTTAACTATCAGAACGTAATCTGCTTACTAAGCTGATGAGCGATAAGGTTATGGCATGCAAGTGACGGATGTACACCATCAGGAACCATAGTAGGCAGATTTTTGCGATTAATGGGCGAATAGTGCGTCATGTCGATATACTGGATGCCGTAATAGTTGCAGACCTCAATGAGTTTCTGAACAAAACTTTCCAGTGTTCCGCTGTTGGAGAACTCATAACCTAACGCCCAGTTAGTTGATTCTGTACCGTAATCATGATTGTATCCGTAGCAGTTAAGCGGAGTGATGACGATAATCTTGATATTGGGATTGCTTGCAAGGATTCCTTCAATAGTAGCCTTAATTGCTCCAATGACAGTGGTAGGAGTAATGCCTGTCGGATCATCCGTGATGTCACCCATCACTTGGTTGCCCTTCCAATCGTTGATTCCGTATGCGATAGTCACAAGGTTGTATTTTGTAAAATCCACAGACCTTCCGAGCGTGTATCCACTTTCGCCGTTCCTCGTCAGCAGATAACCGCTCCCACCTATAGCGATGTTATCAATCTGCCAGTGATTCCAAGTAGCCACAAGATAAGCCCATGTGCGCCACCTAACAGTTTCGCTCGTTTCTTCTCCCTCGTCACCCTCGCTTGTGTCACCTGCTTCTGAATGGTATCCGTTAGGGATTGAATCGCCCATGACACACCATCTGACCGTATCAGGACTATACAACTCTTCAAGGTTTGTCGTAAGTCCATCTGTTATATCGACATTATTGATGCGGATTTTAATAGGTGTTGTATCATCACCGCCCAATTTAACCTGTACAAAAAGATATGTTGCGTCTGACGGAACATCCCAAAATCTGTGTCCGCTTTTAGCTATTTGGATTCTGCTCTGATATGATGCAGAAAAATCCGCATTAGTTCCGTTTACTACACTATACGATTTTAAAAGCGCAATTACGGAGTTATAATCAGCATTTCCTATGATTTCGATTCTGTCCCCACCTTTAACAGGGATTGCTCTGTGCGTGTAGGTGCTGACGATGTTCCCCCATGTGCCGTCTGCCTTAATCATTCCATACGTTTCGGGATATGCTTCTATCGGTTTGTAATCCAATCCGCTGACCGCACTTTCCAAAGCGTCAACTTTGATGTTATCAGCATTGGCTTTATCTACAGTTTCCTCAATCATGTCAGAGTACGATTTAAAATAATCAACTCCACCAATAACTAAGGCTGACGGCATGGTGTTATGTTCATTTTCGAGCATCAGAATATACATATAAGTTGCATCTGACGGCGCAGTGTAACTATATGACCCGCCTTTAGCAAGCTGGATTCTTCCAGTAAATCCTGTTGCCTCTGAAAAATCAGCACTGCCACTAACAGGAGCAGAGTACGTCTTTAAAAAAGCAATATATGTGTTATATGCAGAGTTCCCTGTTATTGTTACCGATTCCCCACCAGTTACAGGAACAACTACATGCTTGTAATTGTTGTTGGATGTATAAACCCATACCCCTGTTGAGTTGATGATTCCGACCGTCTGCGGAAACTGGTCAAGCGTTTTGAAATCACCGACAATGGAATTTAAATCTTCCTTTAAATCTGAGATGTCACTGGTATTTGTTGCTACCTGATCAGTGACTCCGGAGATGTCCTCTGCGATCTGTGCTGCCTGCTCCGCGTAAAATTTCGCGTTATTCTCATATGCGGGATCTGTGCTCGGTACGTCTACTCCGTCTCTCTGGCCGACGGCCCAGGCTTCTGCCTCAGCTCCTACGGTGGCGGCAGCTGTATCTACAATGTCCTGTACCTGATCAGCGATCTCCTGGGCTCTCTCGACATCTGCGTCAATCGCGTTATCAGGAACGGCTGCTTTTTCGATGTAGACAGGCAGATTAAATGTCGCGAACTTGACATCATTGGACGAATCAATGATCACGATCTCAGCTGTGCCTTTGCCGGCCCGGGCCGTCATCGTCGTATCGATCGTAAAGCTTAAGACATTGCCAAGAGTTCCTGATATCGTGCCCGTAAACTCATATGCCAGTGCAGGATTGTCGGATCCGGGCTGACGTCCCTTAAGCTTGACGGTATATGATGTGAGGCTTGCCGCCGGAAGTGCACCGTCAAAAACCTCGAATACCAGCGCGTAGTTTTCGTCATACTGTGACAGCATGATTGCCGGTGGGTTACCATAATTTCTAAGATTGATTCTATAAGATCTTTTCACAGCCATAAGCTATCACTCCTCTAAAACTGGTGCCCACACTGCGCGCACCGTGATTGATGCTCCGGTGACCGCTCCGGTATTGGCCCGGAAGATACCTGCGTATACCGTGCCGCTCGACACATACGGCTGGATCTGATATGCGGATGCATTAGTGGCACCAACGATTACAAGACCAACCAGGATCATACCGGATTTGGACGCCGTCCCGAGATTGACCGCTGTCGCTCTTGTTCCGACCGTTCCCGCTTCATACGTGACTGTTCCGGTATAGTCCTCGCGCACCAGGCCGAAAGCCGAAATGAGATTTGCGGCATTGATCTGAGTGCCTTCCTGCGTCACTTCGCCTTCGTTGCGCGTCATGTCATAAGTATTTTCTTCCCCGGCGACAGGTGTAAGTGTTACCCGCCATGGGTTTTCTACAATTCTATCTTGTAAGACCATACGCATTTACCTCATGCATTGATTTTCGCCGGAATAAACTTCGCCGAAGAAAATATCTGCGGCATGCTGTCTGTTTTTCAGATCTATCCATTCCTTTATTCCCAATGTCAGACCTTCCACAATATTGAAATTGAGTGCCGTAGCTGACATTCCCGGCAGATCATCAGCATGGTACCCTTCTCTGTCTATCAGACTGTCTATTGCGTCCAGGACAGCGCGCCACTGGACTGCTGAGATCACATCATCCTGTGTATAATCAGCTTTCAATGATGCGCTGCCTAATAGCTCGTTGATGTTGCTCGCAATCCTGTTTGCATCATCAAAAGTGCACCGATCAGTCTCGACCCAATTTGTTTTAGGTTCAATCCATGCCATCAGCACACCCCCAATCTGTATGAGATTTCCGCGGACGTTCCGCCGCCTTCATGCTTAAGGACAATTGTCTCGATCGTGCAGTCCTCATAAGATCCGTCAAGCCTGTGAAACCGGAATACATCACGCGGCATCATCCTTGGATCTCCTTTCCACTTGAACTTGCCCGTGATATTGGACCGGGTGAAAAGGTTTTTGTAATTTGGATATATAAAGACACTGGTACCGAGCTGCTCATTATATCCATAAACCCTGCCGTATGCGATTGGTGACATTTCCACCGTTATGCCTGAACGGGCCGGAGTGGCTGATACCATATCGACATCTTTTCTTGTTGATGTAGGCTTCGCTTTAACAATGCACTCATCAACGTACATTGTTGTGTACTCCGTTACAATTTCGCCCTGGTCGTTGATAACGTGGTCCATCTTTGGGACGCCGATCGTGTCCTTAACCGCCGTCCACCATACGGATTCTGCAGTGGGTTTTATGTCCTTAGCATTAGACACAGAAAAGGCCCAGAAATATCCGCCTCCGGCATTCTGCGAATAAGTTGCATCTCGCTTACAGTGCCTTCTTACGATTTCCTGCCATTCTTTCTCGCGTGTGATAGTGTTCTGCAGACCAAAATCGTCCTCTGTTCTGATCTTCGACAGGTTCCTGTCCACCGTTCGCTCAACATTTCCGCAATCTTCTTCATAGATGTCCCACTTCTTTGTGGGCTTCTCATGAGAAACCTTTGGAATGCCGGCATCGACAAACGTCGGCCAAAAGGTACCGACATGTGCCAGGTTCATGATGTTCTGGATGATCGCATCGTATGTGTTTGATTTCCAGATCAGCGTATATTCGGTGGATCCTGTTGTCTTGGCCGGAGCTGTCTGTCTTGACCTCAATGTGATCCCGGCATCGGTGATAAATCGGACCATCTTGGAATACAGGTCACGCTTCCCGCTTCCGGTAGTCGTGTTTAGGATCTGCGCTGCCTTGCCTTTTTTAGTGAGCTTATAGGACGAGTCATGGCCCCTGATGGTAACAATATTGTTTTCCATCTTTACCGGTTCAGACAGGTAAAACCTGCGTTCAGGCGACATGTTACCCCTGTATCCTGCCGTATACCAGATCGGGACGTCATCAGATATACCGGTTACGGCTTCCGAAATGTCGTATGGATAATATCCTCTGATCTCGATCTCCGAAACTGCCCAGCGTGTATTCGTCAGGGCAAGATCGGACCGGAGATCAAGCTCTACGGATACGATTGTGTCCTGATCCCACGATATGCTGACGCCTGGTATGATCGTGTACACAATGATGCGCTCGGTCGCATTCGCCGCGGAAAATGTCAGCGAAACAGACGTCGCATTGACAGGGATGATATTGACGCCGCATGCCTCATATGAGCTGCTGCCAGCCGTGATAGTGCCTTCGCCTTCCGTGTAAATAGTCAATGATGGTATTTCTGAAGAAGCCGAAACGGTAAGGCTTCCGGAGCCGCCGATATGTGTTCGCAGTCCGATCTTTCCGTCTTCCGATCCCGGTTCGGGCACATAAAAAGCGCAGGACCCATCAAGCGGAAAACCGTCGCCCTGCAGGTCTGTGATCTGCTTGATTGGCCATTCTTCCGTTTTGATGGATGCCTGCGGATTAGAAGTGTCCTGCAACATAAAGCCGCTGATATTTGATATTGTCAGATTTAAATTTGATTTCGCCGCGATTCCGCAGCTGATCAGCATAGGAGCTCTGATCTGTTTGGCGTTCTGTGTGTCAATAGCAGCCATAACTCAGCCCTCCGTATGCGATTCGATGAATTTGATCTTTACCTTAACATCTTTCCACAATGTTACGCCGCCATGGGTAAATCTATGGCGCAGCGCGACAGCAGAAGTCCTGACAATCTCTTCCTCAACGATCTCGCCGTCAAGGTCATCAAAGACAATTGTGCTGACACCGTTCATGCCGATAAGGACATCAACCATATGCTGGGGCAGGGCGGCCCATTCGAGTGTCATGTCAGAGTACTTCCATCCTACCCGGTCCGCGATCAGCTTACCCGTACATGTCGTGTACTCGCCTTTATAGATGTCCTCTCTTGCAGGCGAGAAATTCGGCGGGCGCCGAATCTGCTCTCCGTTGATGATGATAAAATCTAATTCGGTCATCATTTCAATCCGTTGTCCTTTCCGCGATCATAGGACTTGACAATGATCTCATCCATCTGCGGCCCCCCTGGATAAGCATAGAGGACAATGTGTATGTCTCCGCCAGCCCCAGATCCTGCCGCAAGTACTGTATTAACCCCATTGATGACGGAATCCGTCATTCGGTCCATACGGTCCCAGAAAGGATCCAGCGGGACGATACCTTCTTTTCCGGCTTCACCGCCACCGAACAGAACCGGTTTTGTCATGATACCGCCCTGCTTATACCATTCGATGTCAACGCTCGGCGGGCTTCCTGCTCCGCCAATGCCCCACGGGATCTCGCCTCCGGAGATTTTAAAGTGTGGCAGCTTGATGCCGGAAAAGATCTTGCCCATTGAAATCGGGAAAAGACCCTTGATTTTTTCCACAGCTCCGCTGACGAGTTCTTTTGCCGTGTCAATCGGTCCTGTTATTCCCTCTTTGACAGAGCTAAAGAGTTTCTGTACCTGATCAACAAGGCCGCTAAACCCGAGCAGGTCCATGATCTCTTTTACTTTTTCTTCGACAAATGAAACTGCCTGCGGGAAGATGTCCTGAAAGCCCTGGTAAAGTGTGTCAACAACCTGCATGCCAAGGCCGAGCCAGTCAGTCGTCGTGAAGAATGTCCAGATAGCTTCTATGACTGCAGGGATCAGTATGGCTGCCGCTTCCAGCATAGCTCCACCGAGATCCATCATGAGCTGAGCAGCATTTGCCAGGAGCTGGCTTCCGCCCTCAGACTGTGAGCCGAATCCCTCCGCGAACGACTTGATCGCTTCTGCGGCATGTGTGGCCATCTCCGGAAGCCGTTCGACAAGACCCTGAATGAGCCCGCCGATCAGTTCCCCTCCGGCCGCCAGGAAGTCAGGGATCTTCGCTACAATGTCCGTCGCGATCTTCCCGACGCCATTTTTTATGTCATCAAAACCGGATGGATCTCCGGCAAACATCTTTGCGATCCCATTAACGACATCTGTCGCTGCCGGCAGGAACTCTGCACTGACTTTGTTTTTAAAACCGGTCATTGCGCCCTGCAGGGTGGTCTGAGCATCGCAGAAATCAGCGGCGGCCTTTACGGATTCGTCCGACAGGACCATGCCGTAATCTTCCGCCATCTGCATTTGTTCCTTGATGGCATCGGTTCCGCCATTGATCAGCGGAGCCAGCTCAGACGCGCCTTTGCCGAGCAGCTTAGATGCCAGCGCAGTACGCTCCGCGCCTTCCTCCATGCCGGACAGGGCCTCGATCGTGCGGCCAAAAAGCTCTTCCTGCGACATGTTGGCGACTTCTTCCTGGCTGATTCCGAGCTCCTGGAAAGCATCAGAGTTTTCCACTGCCGCGGATGACAGCTTCTTCATGACCGGAGCCATACTGTTGATGTTGGTCCCGGCCCTCTGAAGTACGTAGTCCCACTGCTGAAAACCTTTCCGCGAAAAGCCTATTTTCTGCGACATTTTATCTACATTGTCGCCGTACTGGCTCACATCTGATATAGATTTGCCGAGGGCAGCGCCTGCAGCAGCTCCGAGCGCTACAACGCCGGCACCAGCTACAGCAAGCCCTTTACCGAGCTTCCCGCCGAAACCTGCGCCGAATTTCTTCCCGGCGTCCTGTCCGGCAGACTCGGCAGGCCCTGCGAGCACATCAGATATCGCCCCGGATATGCCCTGCGCTTCAGGTATGATCTGTACATATGCCTGTCCAAGTTGAGACATAAAATCAACCTCCCTCCTTCAGTTTTTTCCATTTCGCCTGGAAATCTTCCGGAGAATCAAAAACCTCAAAATTCTTTTCCTGCGGCTCAGGCTCATCAAGCTTTTTGCCGTTCAGGTAATACTTGACCATTGATACTGGTTTGTTTTCCTCATCGGCTCCCGCCAGGTTCCAGCACAGATTTTTCAGCGCATCCACAAGCGCAGCGAGGAGCATAACCTCATCTGATGCCTTGGTTCCTGTCAGTGCCATCTTTACCCTGGATGTATCCCTCAGACCGACAGCAAGCGTCGCGGCAAGTCTTGCCGGAAGCCTCTTAATGTCAAAAACCCCGTACGTCTCAGCCATATCGCAGGTGAGCTCGTCGGGGTATTGCATCATGTCGGCGAGGGCCCGGAGTTTTTTGCCGCGGGGATCGCCTCCTCAATATCTGTGAGAGCCTTGATCATATCAGAGGTTCTAATCTTGCCGTCATCTCCGCGCAGGAACTCCATGAGCGCCGCCTTCTGGTCAGCGCCCAGGAGCCTCTCTGCGAGTTCTCCGAGGAAAAGAGGGTTCTTATTGTATTTGGCAAAAGCCTCGACGAGTTCGAAATCATCAAAAAGGTCATCATTCAGTTCGAACTCAAACCCGGTCTTAGTCGTCCCTCTGATCATCCTTCACCACCTTCACCGGTCGCACCGGTCGCTCCCGTAGGACCCTTGAAGTACTCGTGGAAGTAGTTGCCGGATGCGTCCTTAGTGGCTGCCACGGTGACTTCATAGCCCACCGCTTCGTTCATCTTGTAAACGACCTCACTCATCTCTGTGATCTTGCAGCATGGCACGACAAGGCGATGTGCGACGTTCCCGCGCAGGATCTGATCAATGACCAGGGCGCGTTCTTCAGCTTCGTCGCCATTGACGGTCACGCTCATGCCTTCCGCAAGGCTTCCGGTCACGTTGGCAGTGCCGTTTACAAACTTCTGCACAGTGTCGCGCAGGTATTCGATCATTTTGAATTTAAAGGTGGCACTCTTCTCGTCCTGGGTGACCAGCACGACCTGTCCGCCCCACTCCTTGATGGTGGATGTGGAGATAGACACGTTTTTAGAGTAGCCGTCCTCAGAGAGGAACCCCATGTCCTGGAAATCGGAACTGAGGTCCGCAGTCGCGTTTGTCGGCATTGTTGCCGTGATCGGAGCAGTAAAAACAGCACCACTCGTTTTAGGCTTGCCGGCAGTGACATTGGTTGCTACACCAGACATATCGCTTGCCCTCCTTAGTAGAAAATGTTGTACGTGCACTGGTAGCGGTACCGCTTAGTGCGTACGTCAGTAAAATTCGTGTCCGCCGTCATCTTGCACCCGCTTATTTCAGGCACATGATCCGCCATTTCGTCCATGACCTCATGCACTGCATCATTAAGCAGCGCCGCTCCATACATACTCGTTAAGCTGTATGACTGGATCGCGATCGAGGCCGACCACACTTTGTTGGTGACGGATCCGGCGAACTTATCTATAACAACAAATTCCGTCGGCATCACTGCGTGTGATTCCGACGGAATTTCCGGCACTTCCATATAGACAGGGACCATGAGGTTTTCGCGCAGGTGATCGAGCACGATCTTTTCAATCAGCATCATGAGCCTCCCTTCGACATATTGAGGCCGACGGAGCCAAGCGCATGGAGCAGAGTGTTGCTTTCGTAGTTTTCCTGCGCTGCCTGCTTGCTGTTCGGATAGATGTTCGCGATCGCTACAAAATCTGCGACATGGACGCGTACATCATACTCGTCACCGGCAGCCGCTGCCACAGCGTCGCCGGCTTCCTGCAGGGCCGCCTGCATCTCAGTAGACTGCATGAGTTCTCGCAGGCCTGAGATATTCAGTTTGAAATCAACATTCTTACTCATAGATCTCCACCATCACATTCTGCCCCCAGTCAAGAGGGATAAGATCCTGTATGCCTGTTGTGGGACGCGAAAACGTATGGAAAACTTCGCCATTAATCTCGACTTTCCGATCTGTCCACACATGCGTGTCGCCCTTAGGGATGCCGAGAATATAGACTGCCTTTTTCCCCGTCACATTGAGCGTGTCGATGACTTCCTGTGCCGAGGGACTGCCCACGAGCACGTTCTCGACCTGTTCGGGTATATCTTCGTATACCGGACGGTTAAAACCGTCAACACCAGTTTCGACCTTGTTGTACAAGGTCACTGTGATCCCGTGCAGCCTTCCCATAGCTCCATCACTCCATATCTCTGCCGGCGGAATCCGAGCAGTTTCTTTTCATTGTTCATCAGTGACATCGCTGCGCCTCCGCCTGGGATCGTGTACGTGCCCGACCATGAGTAGCCAAGCCCACTCTGAGATTCCTGGGTCAGAGGATCACCCGTCATAGACTGGCGCATAACGCGCACCATAACGTCACATGTGACCATCTTGACAACGGACGCATAAGCCTCATCGGACTCCATCTTTGCATCCACATTGACGCCGACTCTTTTACCCTCGCTCCGGATAAGGTCGGATACAAGCGGCAGAAGAGTCTCCACGCGTACGATGTCTGCGCCTGTATAGCTGACGCCCGTATAGGCCTCAAGCTCAGCCGTGGTTACAAATGCACTCATTTTTTCGTCCTCTTCTGCCGCTGCTGCTTTTGCGCCGGCGCAACTTTTTCTTCCCGTTTCGACTCCTCAATTGCCTTCCAGTTCTCGCTCACGATCACCGCAGGCGTCTCAAGGATCGAGCCGGTTTTTATGTTAATGTATTTCATCTCGTCCACCTTACTCCGGCCACTGGACATGTCTGAGGATATGCCCGCTGCCAGCGCGGGCGTCCGTGTAGACCGGGATCCCCGCGTGCTTGCACTGCTCGCAAAAATACAGATCTTCTGACAGCATCCCGCGGTTGTTGTCTGCGTAGTTCACCCAGTCATACCAGGGATAACGGAGACGCCTGAAGACTTCCGTCCTGATCAGCGCGCAGCCCATGCCGCCGCCATGGATCTGTATTTTCTTTGTGCCCGCCTCGTGCATCGCCTGCATCTCTGCAGCCGTATATTCAGATTCCAGAGGGTAGTTGTAATACGCCATGCCCCTGTCATCCTTAAGCCGGCACGCCGAAACACGCCCTGTGTAGAGGTTGTTTTCGTTCCGGTGCGCGTAATACCCGAGGCATACGTCCACCGACTCGTCGAGCATATCGATGAGGATCGTCTTCGGCAGTACCACATCGTTGTCGACCATGAGCACATAGTCGTATCCGCCCTTCATGGCCTTGTCGGCGATACGGTTTCTTGCCGTAGCGCAGTCATAACCGCGGACAAAAGAAAAGTCGACCGTGTGACCCCCCTTGTCGAGGTCCCAGATCGACTGGTATGTATCAGGGTAAATATTCTCAAACGTGGGGACTGCAATCAGGATCCTCATCCGCAACTCTCCTTATCAGGTCTACGACCCGCTCCGTGGCGTGCCCGTCACAGGCTCCGCAGCATCTCTCTTTACACAGAAGGTCAAGCTCCTGCTGACCTTCCGAATGTCTCATGTAGTTGACCAGCTCCTCCTCGCTGTTCACGTACCTTGACGAGTAGCCGTCCGGGTACGGATACGACATGCGGCGCGTTTGGACGAAGCCGATGTTCTTCTCGAGCAAAATGAGCGGCTTGCCGAGCACATGCGCGTCGAAGAGTATGGAGCTGTAGTCTGTGATTACAACGTCGCTGTCGATCAGGTACGGCGCAGACGGGACGTTCGGCAACGCCTCGAAGATATGCCTGTACTGGTCATTTAACAGAGGTATCCGTGTTACCATGTGCCTCTTGACGACGAGTATCTCATCGTCTGTCAGGAGGCTGTCGATGTATCGCCAGTTGATCACCGGCATTGGAGGATCCTGCGGCCGGCGGAATGTCGGGACATACAGATATGCCCTCTTTCTTGCCAGCGGCGTCCCGCCGTCTCCCTTCTTTTTGTCAAAATAGGCATCCATCCGCGGCATTCCGAGCGGGAGCACCTTTGAGACTGGCACTCCGTGCTGGACCGCCTCCAGCTGCCTTGTGGTCTCGCTCGTGCTGACCACATAATCGATCAGCTCCGCCTGTCGGCGGTTATGATAGCCCATGGGCTGTGTTAATCCGTAGGTCTTGCCTCCGGAGGCCCCGTGTGTGATCATGATCAGCTTGCCCGGTGAGTATGATACGAAATCGTCCGCCACCATGACGGAGAACTCGCCTGACCGGATACGCGGATCCTGGTCTTTTCCCCAGCTCGACTGTATGAAATCCTTATCGCCGTCATAGGCATTGTAGACCGCCGTGATGTTCTCACAGCGGCCCAGCGGCCTCCGGCTTGTGAATAACACTTTGCCCATGGTTTACCTCATGATCTTAGGCGCCTGTCGCACCCGTAGCGCCGGCAGCACCGCTGCGGAGCAGCGCGAACGCCGCCTTGTCCAGGATGCCCCAGCCAAGGTACAGCTCGCAACGGATGTAGACCTGGTTGTGGCCCTGCAGGTCTCCTGCGGTCGTGTCGTTGTCCGGGCAGCCATACTCGATGACCTTGAGCGGGATCTCTTTGGAGTAGCCCCACTTGAACGCACCCTCGAAGTCGCCGACGATGCCGAGGTCAGGGCTGGATCCGAAGGACACAGTGGAGTTGACCGCTGCCGGCAGGCCGTTGATCACGCCGGGAGCCTTGCCCCATCCGAGCTCGGGATAGCGCGCCTGCTGGTTGTTGGTGCCGAGGGTCAGCTGTGCCAGCTTGGTGCGGAGCGCAGGAGCCATTGCGATGCCAGTCACGTCATACTCACCGGCACCGACCAGTGCGATACCTGCTTCGACCAGCTGATCAGCGTCGCCGGAGCCTTCATACGCCGCCTGAACGCCTGCGTCGAAATACTTGCCAGTCAGGAGATCGGAAACGGTCGCCGTCCTGGGATTCATGCCGTGGATCGCCATGATGTCAAGAGCGCGTGCCGCCTTCTTCATGAAGCCGTCATTGAAGCTGGCGAGGATGTCGATGCGCTCTTCCTCGGAAGCGTACATGAACTCATCAGAGACACGAGCTCCGTACTCGATTTTGACGGGGTTCATAATGACGGGAGTGATCGCAACATTACCCGCGGACTTCGCGCCGTTCTCAGCGACGAGCGCCGCCTCGGAGCCCATCGTGAAAACGAACTCCTTCTGGCCGTTGAACGGGATCGGCTCCTGAGCACACAGCTGTGCAAGAGCACTCTTGCCCTTCACGCCGTCGATCAGCTTGTTGACAAGGATCGGATCAAAAAGATTTGCTTTACTAAGAACTGCCATTATTTTGGCCTCCTTTTATTTTGCTGAAGCATCCAGGCCCTGAATCATAGACCGCAGAGCGTCACGCTCACTGGCCTGTTTGCTCTGTTTTGCTGCATTGGTATTCACGCCTTCAGCGCTCCCGATCGGAGCTGTGCGGTGGCTGACAGCGAAGTCCTTCGCGAGGATCTCCGCATCCTTCTTCCACTCGTCCGCATTTTCTCCGCGGAGCCTGTCGGCGTAGTCAATCTTGAGTCCTGCCGCAAGCGCGATCCTCGTTTTTTCCAGGTCGGTCCTGTATTTCGCGCCTTTTGCGATCTCAGCGTCTTTCTCGGCGAGTGTCTTCTCAGACTCGGCCGCTGCATCCTGCAGTGCCTTGATCTGCTTCTCGTATTCATTCACTCTTTTCTGCTGATCGTCCGGGGAAATCCATCCTTCGAATTTCTTCGCCTGGGCTTCCCTGTCTCTCTTAAGGCGCTCCTTAAGCGCTGCGTCAAACTCTTCCTGTGTGTTGATAGGTGTAAATTCCGCCATTTTTAATTCCTTTCCCATTTATCCGGTTGGTATCCGTAAAAAGATGTATTAAAAAAGCACCGGTATTCCGGTGCTCCTTAATAGCTTGCATGTTGTTTTTTCTTATCTGCCTTTGTTTCCGAGCAGATCCAGTAAGCCAGGATCATGCAGTCAAGCAGTACGATATCGGCTCCATCTTTTATGGATTTGTAGCCGAGCCCGCTTGTCCCGATCTTTCTGCGGTCACAGTTGGTAACCACCTGCGTCACGGCCGACTGGGCCATGTGCTGGAATGTTCCCTGCTCCATACCAATATCAAAAATGGTATTCGCTTTTATGACCTCTGGAACAGTTACCGTGTCAGGACGTTTCACGCCTGCTTCTTTTGCCGCATCGATAAGGACGTCTGTTCCGGCCTTTCCGTCAACGACCGCCTTCCGTATGTCGGCATGCCCGAGGAAATCAGTGATCCACTGGACTCCTGTCCTCATTGGCCTGCAGCCGATAACTTCACAGAAGATCTTTCCGTCTGTGGTTCGTGCGGCAACCGCAAGTGCCACATTCTGGCCGTCGGATCCGAACTTGATCCCGGCGAACAGCTTGCCTTTGAGCTTTGGCATTGTGTCGGCCTGCAGTGCTTCCCATTCATTCCGGCTGATCGCTGAGCGCTGATTGTACTTAATCCATAACCCCAGCCTCTGGATATTAAAATCCACAACATCGTCGCCGATCTCTGAGCGGATCGTGCGCTCTGTAAGGATGTATCCGAGCGAAGGATTGGTCTCATACCAAAGGTCAACATCATGCGGATTTGACTGTTCCGGGACAGACCATTCGGCCCATCCGGAAGCATATGAATCGTCCTGCAGAATGTTCTTCCGCAGGTTTGGGAAGACTGTTCCGGCGCTGATCGCCGTCGGTGGCGTGCCGAAAAGGATCGTCTGAGGGTTTGCCGAGTCGGTAACGACGTACTTGAGCGCCGTCTCCTGCTCCGGCGTGTACTCCTGTGCCTCATCGATGATCAGCAGGTCGAATCCTTCGCCGAGGCCGCCCGTCGACGTCCTCGTCCTGAACTCGATCACTCCACCGTCATCTGTATACAGATGCTCTTTGCCGAATGCGCGGAAAGACGATACGATCCTGATCCCACACTTGACGCACAGCCTGCCCAGCCGCTCCCAGATGGAATGTGCTGTGCTTGCCCTGTGTGCCGTATACAGTATGCGCTCCTGGTGCTTCAGTCCCCAGATACATCTCGCAAGGGCCATTTCCGACTTGCCATTGCGTCGCGGTACACTGTACCCGAATTTCTGGTGGACCCATAAGCCGTCGTCGTCCACGGCCATGATGTCATATGTGAGCGCTTCCTGCCACTCAAGTGCTGATTTCTCGCTCTTGTTATAGAGCTCGATCGCCTCCGGGCCTTTTGTCTCTTTATAAGGCAGAATAACGGACACCGTCGGGGATTGTCTCCCGACTCTGTCCATGGCTTATTCCTCCTTATGGTTCGCGGGGTCTTTGTTCCTGGTCATCATGATCATGCCCTCACATGTTATTCCAGTCGTATTTGTTGTTGGACCATGTATGCGTCTTGCCGACATTGTATTCGATCACGCATCCGCATCCCGGATGACGCTCGAAGCATCCGGCGTTATAAGCTTCCTGGTAATCATTCCAGTCACCTTCGCGGTCAAGGCACCATTGGCAGGCATCCTTTCCGTCATGGAGCCCGACATCGTCGTACTTGCGCGTGATATGGACTTCGAGTCCGATACCCTGCTGCGCTTCCGTGTTCCGGCGGATCGTCTCGTCTACCGTATGGTTAGAATGATTGACTACGAGATTTTTAACAAAATCAGGCGTCAGCTCCTTGGCGTCGAGGATCGTAAACGCGATCTCTCTTGCCCCTTCCGGGTCAAAATCCGCATCAAGCAGTCCGAGACTGACACGCGCCTTGTTGTTTATCGCTCTCTGTGCCCGTCTGCAGGCTTTTACTACCTTGTCATGGTTGTGCTTAAGGGTAGTCGTAAAAAGCGGCACAGCGTCCGCTTCAGTGAGCGAGGGGAAGTCCGTAAACTGGCAGATGACATCGGCCAGGACCTTCCCTGTCTTCTGCGCATACCTTTGAGCGGCTGCATAATCAGCGATGTCGGAAACAGAAAATCCCGATATTCTTTTGTCATAAATCCTAAGGATCTGTGTTACGTCCATCTTAGATACCTGTCAGCTCCTCGAGCTTATCCTCGTCGAAATAGTCCGGGAACGATGTCTGGATCTTCTGTACCGCATCGCCGATCCCGCCGAGGGCTGTGACGTCCGGCTCGAAAATCGGTGCCCACACTGCCTTTGTCCTGTACAGCTGCCGTCTCAGGTACGGCTGGTCATCTCTCACACATGCGGCCAGATAGCCGGCATTAAGCAGCCCGACGCCGAAGTCCCGCTGTGCCTTGCGGGCCATCAGTCTCAGCGTTTCATGCGCTGCGCGGATCGCCTCTGAGCTCGAAGGGTTCTGTGACGGGAAGCCAAGATCGTCAAGAGTAAGACCTGTCTCGCCGGCGAACATCCCGGCGAACATCCGGAGCTGCTCCGTGTGCGGCGTCATCGCAGCCTGCTGGAACTGCCCCGCTGTCGGCTTGTCGCCATCCTCATCTTTGTCGATCTGCAGCAGGCTCGACATGGACGCCTGCCATTTCTCCATTCTGTCGGCGTCAGGATCCATCCCGAGGATATATTTCTGTGGATAGCTGTAAAACTCCGCCGCGATCTC
The DNA here is from genome assembly GCA_017652685.1 of Oscillospiraceae bacterium. Classification (GTDB taxonomy): domain Bacteria; phylum Bacillota; class Clostridia; order Oscillospirales; family Oscillospiraceae; genus Limivicinus. The sequence goes on along the minus strand of JAGCAN010000001.1, from coordinate 40,924 downwards.
AGACCGTTTGACCGTACGCGCTGCAGAGTCTACGATCGACATGCATGCACGGCTGATCCTGCTGTGCCCGAAAGGCCTGACCGCATCCGGACGGTAGATCACCGGGACCAGCAGTGGATATGGCGCAGGATTGAATACGCTATACGGTTCTTTCCCGGCCTCGAAGATCTGCGTCTCACCAGGCAGGAAGTATGCTTCCGTGACGGGCCGGTCTCTATCATCAAATTCCAGTACGGCGTAGCCTTCTTTGAGCAGGTTAGTCGTCGGATCAATGATGCCGGTCGCATGCCTGCCATCGATCACGCGCATTCTGGGGAAACCGTCCTCATCAGCAGTGATATAAATAAAATCACAGGCACTGATCAGAGCGCCAAGGATCGCGGAGTCGATCAGGACGTCCTTATTATTTGAGTCATAGATCGAGTTAAGGTTGAAGATGTCATCCCGAAACTCTCTGAACACAAGCCTGTCCGCGAGACAGTCCACCGAACGCGCACACCAGCCGAGAATGCTCATCCAACCACGCAGATCCGGCGGGGAACTGATGCCGAAATCCCGCGCTCTGGTCTTCATCTCGTAGTACTGGTACCGCAAACGGGTTCTGTTTTTCTTGTATGACAGTTTGTTTTTCAGGTAAGGAATACCCTTGAAATCGTCCATTATTAAACCACCTTATCGTGCTTTGCGGAATTGCAACTAAGATGAGCAAGCTTCACGTTGTCCCAGGAATGCATCCCGCCACGAGTAACCGGGATCACATGATCAACAGTAGGATAATTGCTTCCAATCGCGTGCCGTTCTTTGTCAATATCATTGAAATCACAAGGCTTTCCGCATAAATAACAAATACCGCCATCGCGTTCATATAACGCTTTGACGGTAATGTCAGTATCAACAATCTGATCTTTTGGAATACGTTTTAACTTATGACTGCATTTGCATTTATCACAGCATGTGTGTTTGTGCTGAATATATGTGCTAAACTCTTTTCCGCATACTACACATTTTCTGTTGTGCTCTTTACTGCCCCTGATTTTTCTTGATCTATCACGACCATAACTGCGATGATTTTTCACCCACTCCGCAGCATATTCCGGATGCGCTTCTCGCCAATTCTTTTGATAATCCTTGTTTTCTTCGCGCCATTTTGCCAGTGTTTCTTTGCGTGCAGCCTTTTTGCATGCATCAGAACAGTACTTGCTTTTGCCATTTTTCTTTAAATATTCAGCGCCACATAATTCGCAAATCGCCAATACTTCCATAGTTTTCACCGTTGAAAAACATACAGTGTGAATTTTCGTGCAGTGGGCGGGAGAGGGATTGCCGCCGGGGTACCGGCAGGGAGTCACCCGCCCCAGGTTCACTTCGCCCTGTAATTAATCCAATCAAAATGCTGTTCCAACATGTCGTTGGGGATCACTTTATCACTTTCGTCTTTTTTTCTCGGTTCGATCAGGCTGTCAGCCTTGGCCCGGTTGCAACAGCGATGAGCCAGCTGCAGATTGGCTATGTCTGACGGGTGCCCGCCCTTTGAAACCGGAATGATGTGATCGACTGTAGGAGCAAGCGGATGAGGATTCTTGTAACTGAAGTCCACCGGCTTGCCGCAGATCCCGCATATGGTCTGGGTCTTTAATATCTTGAGGCGGGCGGCATCAAATGCGCCGCGGTTCCCTGCCTGTCTGTCTGATCGTTTTGTAGCCATAAGAAAAGCGGGTCCTCATCAGACCCGCGGTGCCATGACTTGTATAGCGCTATCGGCATGCGCCAAAAGAGCGCCGTACCGATGGAGGATACGACGCCCGGCTGAAGAAAGCATGAAAATGAAAAGAGAAAGATGAAAGCTATCTGTACAATTGACGCCAGTTCACTTTAGCCCCTTGGGCTAGTTTACATTATAAAATATTGATAACGGGAAATAAAAGGAAATGTTAATCAGTAGGGAAGTACAGCAGAGCAATGCCATGCAAGCTCTTGACCCTGCGGTCAGAATACCCGACCTGTGCCGCTACTTCTTCCCATGGATTCAGCTGCCCTTTGTCCGTGATCGTTAGATAACGGTGCCGGAGTATTTCCCGGAAGATCTGTCCCTGCGGATGATCCGGAGCCATACGGTCAAGCCTCATCTCGATATCTATTTCTATCCCGATGCAGCGCTTATAGCGCTCGACCATCATGTCTGTCAGTTTCTCGAGCTTTGCTGCATAATCCGAAAGATCATGATTTGAATCGTGAGATGACGGCATGTCGCTGTATTTGATCGCACTGGGGGCGGCATACTTGAGGCGGAGCTGTGTGATCTTGAGCTCCATCTCGTTTGCTTCCCGCTTGGCGTCCCTGTATCTGAGTAGCATTTCCTTAGATGTCATTAGTATCTCCTTCCCACGGATCCGGCAGATGTTGCCAGCCTATTACCTGATCACTTATCTCGCAGCTCTCTCCGTAGTCGGTTGATTCGTACCAGCCCATCGGGATAATTCCATCCGGCAGATCTTCCCAGCATCGCAGACTGTCTTCTGCCCGCTGCAGGCCGTCTTCGTAGAATGCTCTTACCACTCTGCGATGTACCGGACGTCTGAATGGTCGGTGCTCCACGATGATCAGGACTTCTTCCTCAGTATCCGGGAACCGGTCTTTAATCCACTGTTTCTTAGCGATGTAATCAACAATTGTCTGCAGCATTTCCGGTGTAATTTCTGATGGGCTCTTCAGCCTTTGCAGTTTTTCTAATAGTCCCATATTTCCCCTCACGCTGAATACTTTTTATACTCCGCATGCAATTGGTCATCCGCTGTGTAGATGTATCTTTGCGTCGTAGATATGTTAGAGTGCCCCATCAGCCTGCTGATCGTATTGATGTCCATGCCCCGGCGATACATCTCCGACGCAAATGTCCTCCTGAACCTATGCGGATGCACGCCGTCGACCTGCGCCTTCGCGCCGATCCGCACCACCATCTCCAGCAATCCTCCCGGTGTGTACTTTGATCCTGACGCCTGACTCACAAAAAGAACGTCGCTCTCGATCCGTCTTTTGCCCAGATAGATCTTAATGTGTTCCGCCGCCACGTCGCTGATGTACACGACTCTGTCCTTCCCGCCCTTGCCATGCCGGACGGTTAGTATCCTCTTGTCGAGGTCCACGTCTGACACCTTAAGGTTGCACATCTCCTCTCGTCTCAACCCTGACGACAGCAACGTCTCTATTACGGCCCTGTCCAGAGGCCTGCTGCACACAGACCTTAGCCTGTCTATCTCGACCGCAGAAAACGGCTTCCTAATCTCGGACTCCACTTTGATCGTCTTGACCTTCGCGCATGGATTTTTCCGGATCATCTCCTCGTCCAACATCCACTGGAAGAATGTGGCTATATAAGATCTCTGGTTTTCTACGTGGCTGTTCTTTGCCCCTCTTTCCTTGATGTCTCCGAGGAAATACCGGATGTCGTATGCGCTCATCTCTGTGTACGGCTTCCCGATCAGTTCCGCCAGTTTTACCAGCGTTCTGACGTACTGCTTGATCGTGCTCTCGGCCTTGCCGTCGATCCGGATGCAGGCCACGTATCTCTTGAGAATCCTCTCGTTAATGTCTTCATATCTTACCGTCAGATTTGTGACCCGCTCAGTCACGTCGTAATCGTTAAGGCACGAGATCACGCACTGCATTACCTTCTCCCGCTGCTCTGCCGGAAACTGTAGCGAGAGCTTCAGCTCGATATCCCTTAACAATTTGTCTTTCATTCGTATTTTACCTTTCCGCACTTCTTGCACTTATGCACTGTGCGCATTTTAATATAGTGCCCTTCGCGGATCATTTTGTCCGCTGCCCTGATCCATTCGTGTCTACAGAGTAACTGTTTAATCCATGTCCTCATACATGTCGTCCTCTTCCCATCTTGAAAACAGATGTACCACAGCTGCATACGAACCGGCGAAGGATGCTATCGTACAACATCCCATCAAAACGATAATGCTAATATCCACGCCTCAATCTCCTTTCTTCTTCAACCCGTCTCGGAAGCCTGTGTCGTACCCAATCCGATATATATCGTGCTTGTCGCTCCTTTCGCCTGCGATAATTGCGGATATAACGATATATGAGACGATGCTTCCTGCAATACTCCCGACAATAAATGCGCTGAATACGCTCACTGTTGTCCTCCTTTGCGAATAGTTCCAAAAAATGCTCCAGTATCCAAATCAGTGTGCCGAATGCGGTGTAGACGTAGAACAGTACGAACGCCATGCACAGGATCAGGTCGAGGGTCTGGAGCGTGGTCATGTGTCGCTCCCTTCTACATTCTCCAAATATCCGCCTATCATATTAAGCGGAGTAATCAGTTCTTCCTGTGCGACAAGGTTTACTTCAACGAGTGGACAGTCCGGTTCACGTTCAGTGTTATCTTCCCTGTCTATAACCTTGTTGCTTGGCGTACACCACAACTGCTGAAATAGATGAACTTTTAACGGACATTCCCAACAGGCACCCGGCATCTCCATGCCCTTAATCAGTACGCTCATTCCGTCACCTCCTCATCCCATTTCTTTCTGAGTGCTATTTTCTCCTCCGCCTTTTCGTAGCTCATCAGGTTAGCTTCTCTGATCGGTCCGGCATGCCTTCCATATTCGTACTCTCTCCACTTCTGATAGCGTTCCTCGTCCATCCAGTCCGTGACATAATTGTCAACTACTGTTGAGAAACACCTCCATTGTTTGGTTACTGGGTGTTGCACGTTGAATCTTGGCATTATTCCGTCACCTCTTTCATTTCTTCACCTGTCTCGATTACATAACCCGCTCCGCAATTTGGGCAAACTATGTTCTTCAAAAAGATGTCCGCTTGCCTAACCGAAATCCATCTCTTTCCGCATTTTACGCAGATAACTTCGCTTGCCTTGTGAGGGGTGTTCACCTCTATCGGAATAACCCTTTCGAACAGTGGTGAAAGAGGAATGTCTTTAACCTTTCTGCTCATTCCGTCACCTCACTAATCTTTATCCTGCGCCTCGAAAAGCAAAAACACATCCCGAGAATGTTTATCTGTATCCATGACTCGGCGTATCTTTTCCCACTCTCCTCGTACTTTGTGATGTAATGGTGGATCATGCGTCACCACCTTTCGGTTCCCACTTTTTAAAGCCACTACAATCTACGCATTCGATGGAGCTTGCCACTTGATGCTTGCAGGTATGGCAGTCACGCTGTTCTCCTTTTACCGCTCTGTTGATTTCTTCTGCTATCTTCTGCATATCTTTAGAATAATGCAGATTGTGATATGATTTTATATAGTCTTTTCCGATGTAAGAAGGTTCAAAGTCCGTTCCCTGTAAAGCAACATATGAATTATCTGTAATATCAATTACAAGGTAGTTAATCTTACCGTCCGTGATAATATCCCCGACCTTGATCTCAGATTCGGCTTTCTTCTGTTCGTAGGCTTTCAGCTTTTCGATTGCTTCGGTGCCACTGTACCCCAGATTATAGCGGTTATTTTTTGCCGCACCGGGAAACACCTTTTCTATTTCATCTGGCGACATGAGACTAATCTTCTTTGCACACTCCCACGCATCATCCAAACCTTGCTGATATTCCTCTGTGTCGCTCTTATGGCATCCGTCTTTCAGTCCTTGCGAATAGCCGTTATTGTAACCTTCGTCCAAGCCACGCTGATAGGCTTCTTCCAGTTCCTTGTCAATCGGTATCAGCTTGTCAAGACCGTTCTTATCGAACACAAGGCTGTTGAATCCTTTTGCTCTGTACAATTCATCCATGCCGTGGGGGATAACGGGATCATCATTCCTTCCAAATGGTTCATCTTCAATCTCGATAATGTATTTCATTCCAAATCTCCTTCCCATTCATCACATACGCTTCCGAAATTTGCCACATACCCGATGTAGTGCCCATCCTTGTCGCAGTTGCACCTTACGTGCATCTCGTCATAGCTTGTGCGGATATTGTGCTTGCAAGAACAACAACACTTATCGTCTGTAACATCCTTGATATTCATTCCGCATCTCCTTCCATCTTCGCTCCGCAGTTGGGGCAGTATTTAAATTTGTTCGTCCAATTGTCTGCGTGGTAGTATCCACATGCCGAACAATGCCAACAGAGGTCTGCGTACACATTTGGTCTTGAATAGTGTCTTTCCCACTTCCCTGTGCGCTGTTTCGGTGTGACGGGTTGCAACGCTTTAATAATCCCCACAGGAACCATGTAACCGCCACACGCACGAATCGCCGCCTGTCTTGACACCGCATCTTCGCACGGTTCGGGCTGTGCAGGTGGCATATATCGGATAATTTGATACAACCTATCTCGCGCACGTTCTCCGTATTCTTCTGCCACCTTTTCCATGAGCGCATCTGCGTCTATCGGGTATCCTCTTACTGCCCTTGTGTCAACCTCTGCCAAGTTCGTGCCAAGCTGTGCGGATTGTAGTTCTTCTATCACTTGCAATGCATCATCTACCCGTCTTTCCGCATACCCATCTGCCGCCCATATAATCCTGTTTGCCCTGTTGTTGTCGGGATCGTCTGCGAGTTCCGCATAAACAATGTCCATGAAATCCTCCCTATCCATCGGTTCTCCTCTCCGCATATCCGCAGTAGTGGTCATCCGGCACGATTTCCGCTTTGCCGTTATAGTGGCAATATCTGTCACCGAACATCGCATCGTATACTGAGTGCTGACAGTCATTGCAGTGGATGATTTCGGGCTGTGCGCTCATCAGCCGGTCGATTACTTTGGCATACGATCCGTTGTGGAATGAACGCAGTTTCTTCAAGAGCCGTCTGTCTTCCTCGGACAGTTCAAGCTGCGCATGTGCAGACGGCAAAAGATGTATATTCATCTGTGCATTTACCTTTGCACAATAGATTTCCCCATCTTCCGATCTTACAGTTTTTGCCCTCTCGACAGCATCAATCGCCGCTTGCCGATAAATCGTATCTTTGCTACCGACATAAATGTCGGGAGCATATTGCATCTCCCGCAGTTTTGCGTGTTCCTGTTCCAGTGCTTTAATAAGCCTGTCGAGATCTTCAGCTTTCTGCGCTGGCGGCAGCCCCATGATCTGATCCGCATACCATGATGGATAATGCACTTCCGGAGGCTGCCCCATGATCATGTCAAAAGCCTGTTTCCTGCTGATCAGGTCATCATTCATCATTCTGTCGTCCTCCAAGATTCGTCTTCTGGATCACATACCGGTTAATCAGTTTGTACATGCATTCGTAAGGGGTAAAGGCTGCAGTACTTCCGCTGGTGTAGTGGACAAAAGCTCCTGTTTCCGTGACACTCTTGACTTTGCCAATCTCACATCTGTTGCCATTCCTGTATACGATATACTCGCCTGCTTCAAAAGTCGTCATCATCTATTCCCTCCATAAGCTGATCCATACTTACTTCCAGCACCCGGCTGATCCGGTACAGCATCATTAAGCTCGGCAGGCATTTTCCGCTCATCCAGGGCGTGAAAAGCGTATTGCTCACGCCGATCTGTTTCGCAAGCCACACCTGCGACAGCTTCCGCTTGTCCAAAGCTTTCCGGATGTTACGGCCTATCGCCAGTCTGTTCATCTGTCACCTTGTTTCTGCCGCCTGTTACCGCCTTGACCTTAAGCAAAGCTACCAGGTCGCCGATGATCTTCATGGCGTTCTCGTTTACCTTAATGAGCTCCTCATTGGCTTTTATGACCCTGTCATTTATATCGAGCAGCTCATCAATTGCTCTCTTATCCATATGCTTTCCTCGCTTTCCATTGTTGCCGCTGCAACCCTGCCGGATCCGGCCATAAGCTGAAGGGATCTGTCCAGGTCGTCAAACAGGTACTCTTTGTATTGGCCTTTTGTGTAACATCTGAACGCGAAATGATTGAACGTCATAGGGAATGGGATCTGCTTCCCCATCATGACCGCCATATGAAATATGGATTCGGCAGCCCTTTGATTCGGTGCGACTATTACCGATCCCGGGTGCTCCGCGCACATTTCAATCATTTTAGTTGTTCGCCCAGACCTTCTTCCCGAAATAATGCATTCCATTTTCTCCTCCTCATAATGCCCGCGCCGGTTCCCCCGCGGGCCTGGTATTCACATTCGCAATAATCGCGCCGCACACCGCAAGAAGGATCCTCCTTTCTGTTGTCTCGTGCGTTGATGGTTGCCTGTTCCGGTATATGCTTAACCGTCCGGACGGGTTAAGGTCTCAATTCCTGTTTTGACACACCAAGCGCATTTGCGATCTGCCCGAGGCGCGGATCAGGTACGGGGTTATATCCCTTGATATAATTCCAGAGCGTGTATTTGGACACGCCTACCATTTTCGCGAGCTCTTCCTTCGTGATATTCTTCTCATCCATTACCCTTAGGATATTCTGCCCAGTCTTTATGTCGCCAGCGTTCCGGAGCTTCCGGAGCTTTGTCTTTACCCTTGCAAGATTGAGCCCTGCCTCTGTCAGGTCAGGATCCTCGGAGCGGAGATTAAGGTGTGTAAGTGTCATGTTCTCGCTCTGAGTAATAAGCATCAGGTTGTCTATGTTGCAGTGCATCTTATTGCCATCCTTAAAGGCGACGACCATATACGGCGGGACCGGGCCGTTATGCTCTTCCCAGACAGCCCTGTGCACAAACTCCCAGCGGTCCCACAACTTACCTTCCATCCGCGTCTTGCGGAGCAGGTATCCGTATGAGTTGACGACGACTGATCCGACCGGCAGCTCATTTACTGGCTTATGCCCTTTTTTGAACTGTGTCTTACGGCTTTTTTCGATCGCTTCCGGACTGCAATACTCTGACTGTTTCTTGCCCTTATTCCCAGGGGGATGCCCCTTCTGGAACCAGCCTTTCAGGCCGGACTTGATCCCGTGGCGCTGCCGAAACTGTTTCATTCCTGTCTTAGTCCAGTTAGTGCCGAACTTCTCATTTGTCATATTGGCCATCTCTTCAGAACTGACATTCCAGGAATTGTCACGGATGAACTCGTACATGCCTTGCGGATACCTGGTCTGATACTTCCAGTATTCCTCACTTGTCAGCTTGCCTTTACCGTTAAGGTATCCATGGTTGTATCGGAACGCCTTCATGCTGGACTTTGTGAAACTGGTCCCAAGCTCAACATTGCACGCATGTGCCAGATCAATATCTCTAAGCTTCGGGGACATGTGCTTTACAAACTCGTGGACTTCCGGAGGATATCTGTCATGGATCCCCATATCACTTCGCCTCAAGCTGGAGGATGTCCGGCATCTGATTGGTCTTGTTGTTGTATCCGTATTCATCCCGATGCTTGATCGTCCGGAGGGCGAGCTCGCCGGTCTGTATGATCTTGTCGGAGACCTTGACGATCGCGTCGGCCTTCTTCATCTCTCGATCGAGCTCTTCCTCCGAAAGCGAGTCATCATTAAGCCGCTCCAGCTGCTCGAACAGGTAGTTATTCAAATTTGTCAATGTATTCTTCATCTTTCAAACCTCCATCTGTATCTGCTCCGGGCTGAACTCCGGGCAGGTGTGTAAGAGCTTTCCGTAATCTGCTTTGTACCACCATGACTCTCCGCTGGATACCGGGCACTTCTGCACGATAAATGTGTGCCCGTCTTTCCTGGCCTCTCTGGTAGTGATCCCGTGATGGTGGATACAGTCCCTGCAGAAGTGATAGCTGCCATTAGCCATATTTATGGTCACCTCGCTTTCCGACAATTTAGAACACATATTTCTCATGTGCCTGCTCCAGGTCCTTGTCTGAGATATCCAGATAGATCTGTGTCGTCTCAATACTCTCGTGCCCAAGCAGCTTAGATACTGTTGTGATCGGCATTCCGGCCCTGAGCGCCATCGTTGCTCCTGTCCTGCGGAATCTGTGCGGGTGGACATTTTTGACTCCCGCCCTTTGTCCTATCTTCCTAATAATCGAGCCCAGCGTGCTCTCGTCTATGTGGCCGTCTTCGCTTACCATCTCAGGATCCTTCCACCATTCCCATGCGCCTGTTCCCGTTTCTTTCGCATGTCTGGAATATTTATCAATATTCCCCAAAATATTTTTGGCTCTCGGGAACAGATATGGGTTGTTATCCTTTCTCTGATTCAGGTACACATCTAAGGCGAGCTTTGCCCTGGCATTAATGAATACGTATCTGTATTTGTCTCCTTTGCCGTGTATCATCACGCGGCCCTCTTCGACATCATCCGTCCTGATGTTGACCAGTTCGTCCGCCCGGCACCATGTCGATGTGAGCATTTCCACCATTGCCTTCTGTCTCTCGTCCCTGCATCCCATCCGTATAAGTTCTAGGTCGAGGAGTTCAAACGCGTGCTTCTTTTTCTTTGTCTCCTTTAGCGGCGGGACCTTGTTCATCGGGTTCTTGAGGAGGATCTCTTCTTTCTGCAGCCATGTATAAAAAGCGCTGATGTTCCTTCTGTAGTTGTTCACTCCTGTCTTTGACACGCCGTCCCTTGACAGTTTCAGTGCGATCCAATACCGGATGTCGTCGGCCGTGATCTGTGTAAACGGTTTCTGTATTTCCCCGAAAAAGAGCTCCAACGACAGCTGATAGAACTCTATCGTCCTCTTCGACAGCCCCTGTGCCGTCTTCGCCATGAGATACCTTTTTACAATCCGCTCGTTCACGTCTCCTTCGTAGACTATGATCTCGTTTTCCGCCTTCGATATCTCGTAGTTGTGTGTCAGGATCGTGATCTTCGCTTTCACGGCCTCGATGTATTCCGGCTGCAGGAACGGCGTGAGTGCGATGATCAGTTCGTCTTTGAACTTTTCTTTTTGATCACTCATAGCAGCACCCCCATATTTTTCGGAGTCCTCATGATATGCGACCTGTCTGTCTTGCCAGGAACATAAGGATCAGCCAGCGTATTGCCTTGCACACAAATCGCATCTATTCCCAGAAGACTGAGCTGCACATAGCACATATACACTCCTTTCCAGTCAAGATCCTGTGCTACCACTTTCATCACCTTCTGGTAATTGATCCCTTCATCCTGCAACACTTTGGCTGCTGCGATGATCATCGCCCCTCCTCCGCATGTCGGTTCATTGATGTCCAACTTAGTCATTTCATCCCGATATGACTCAATTGATTCTCCCAATGACATTTTTGCCGTAAGTACTGACAGATGAAATGGTGTGAAGAACTGGCCGGCCGCTTTACTTCCCATGCCGGCGTCCATGTAGATTTTCCCGAGGACATCATACGGGCCGTCATCCAGTGTCTCTACGAGCCACAACATCATTTCACAGAGTTTGACCTGTTCTTCAGGCGTGTATTTCCGCATTGTATCCATATAGGACTGTTCCCGTTCCTGCCATACTTTGTCATGGATCGGCGAGACCGTATTGCATATTGACATCGCCATGCACCTGATCCAATCTGTGAATACTTCATACGCCGAATACCTTCCGGATATCTGATCAATCACTTTGATGATGTCTTTTATCCTGTTCACTGCTCAATCCTCTTTCCCGTCGTCTATCCCTTTGATCAGGTTATCAACGCTTATTCCGAGTACTTTGCTGATTTTATACAGATTGTAGATAACTGGCGTACTATATCCATGTATGTATTGCCAAACTGTGCTCGGCATCACATCGGCCAATCTGGCCAGTTTGTTTATGCTTATGTTTTTCTCTTCCATGTGTTTTCTGAGATTTCTGGCGATTGCATTTTTGTCAAACATTTCATTACCTCGCTTTCACCTCGGCCCACTCGGAGTAACATTCCCTTTTCAGCCCCGTGTATGCATATCGAATTCTGATCCTCCTCGCCCTGACGGGAATGTTCAGCGTGACCGGACTGGCTACCTTCCTGCGGATACCGTCGATCAAGTGGTCGTCGAAATACAATTGGGCCATCGGGCTGTTAAGCATTGCCGTCTTTTTGTAGTCGATCGTCTTGCCAGCTTGCTTAAACTGCCTCGCGCACCATGAGGAGTATCTGTTTTCCTTGACGTATGCTTTCACCTGCCATTTCCTGTGCGCTGTGACTGGGCCTTTGTAGCTCATGTTCCGGAAGCTCCGCTGTTCCCAGTGCTTACCGTCTGTCGTGTACCGTACAATGATCACTCTCGCTGCCGTCGTGGCATCCACGGTTATCTTGGTGCTTTTGCTGTACGTCACCGCCGACAGCACTTTCGGGCGGAAGGTTACCGTCTCGATCATTGTCTCGTTGGTGATGACGTCCCCTGGCCACTCGCCAAACTTGTCAAGGTTGTGGTAGTAGTCATCCTGTTCCACTTGATCCGGCCACCAGTCACGTCCCTGTGCGTGTACGGTGAGCGGTGTGGCGGACAGGATCAGGGCGAGCAGGATGATGCCTGCCTTGCGTGACCAGTCTTTGCATGTGTCGGTCAGCTTGGTCTTTTTGCCCTTGATTTCGCACCGATAGCCCTTGTACGTGGGCTTGCTGTGCGTGCAGGTCTTGCAGGTGTTTTTCATATCTATTTCTCCTTTTTAAGTTCAAGAAGTTCATCTTCATATCTTTCTTTCAGGTATGTCGCGAGCGTATTACGGTTAACCTTCATCTTTTTCGCAATTTGCATTTTTGGGATTCCGTAATCCAACAGTACCTTGATATCGTGCGCTTTCCCGGAAAGTTTTACCTGTCCTGATTTTCTCCCTTTGGGACGGCCAAGAATCACACCTTCTGCCCGCTTCTTGGCAAGCGCCTCTTTTGTTCGCCTACTGATCATTTCACGCTCAATCTCAGCGGATAGCCCGAACGCAAATGCGAGAACCTTAGACTGAATGTTGTCACCAAGCTCGTACCCATCTTTTGCTGTATAGACCCTTATGTCGTTATTCATGCAATATTCCAATATCCTCATGACCATGAATAGTGATCTTCCGAGTCTTGAAATTTCACCGGCAAGAAGTACATCACCTGGTTTCAGTTTCTTTAACAGTTTTCCAAGTTCGCGCTTTTCAGGTTCTTTCGTCCCACTCACGCCTTCATCATCGATGTATTCTGTGATTTCAAGACCAAGCCTTTTTGCGAGTTCATCAACTCCAAGACGCTGGTTTTCTCCATCCTGTTTTCCGGTTGATACTCTTAAATAAGCATAGACGGCCATATCAGTTTCTCTCTTCCATCAGATTCCATTTTTTTTGGAAACTTCGTTTTATATTCTTCGTTGATTTCCTGCACCCAGTCTGCTGTCCCAATCTGCAAATCGTTGTAGTATTTGTTGATAAGAGACGTTATTTCCTCAAGCGGATAATTCATGTGCTTAATTCCTGTTACATCAGCCGCATACATGACATCTTCATACAGCTTTTTGTTAAACACAAACGGTTCGTCCCCTATCGCGCAACAGAGTGCAAGGAGTTTTGCTGCCTTATGTTTACCGACCACATTTATGCCGGCGTTTTTTGCAGTTATCAACATTTGTGAATAGACGTTATCCATCATTCCCTCCATGTAAGTCCCATTTTTTCAGCTTGTGCAGGAACATCTCGGCTTTTTCCTCTGACAAAAAAGTTGCATATATCCTGCACCACTGTCCGTCCTGGATGTATAATGCCGGCTTATCGTTTAATTTACAGATACCGATTTCCATTCCCGCATGCGCGTTTACCAGTTTCATGACTGATATGTTTCCTGCTTAGGCATCCAGGCCGTGACCTCGAAGAGGTTATCGAGGCTGTCGCCCCAGATCTCGCCGAACGCAAAACCATTTTGGAAGACCTTGTGGCTGCCGTCCCACCTGGGATCTATCTTGTTGCCGTAGTCCGCAATGAAGATCGCGTACGGTTCATCCTCGTCCCATCTGGCCGTGACCAGATACTCGCCGGGCTCTTCCGGAAGCCCTTCAGCCACCGGGATCCACGGGCCGTTCTCCATTGCCTCTTCGATCTCATTGATAACGGCTCTCAGGATATTCTTTTCGCCTTCGCTGTAGCCTCCTATCTGTTCCCACTCGGCGATGACTGCCTTAAGTTTTGTTCCGTTGATCAGGATCATATTTTCCATCTTTCATCCTCCTTCTTTTGCTGATGTTACTGTTGCCCTTGCTTCGCTCTTTTATGCTGATCCTCTGCTTTTCTCTGCTCAGCCCCTCATCGCCTCTGCTCCGTGCCGCTTCGCAATGCCTCTGCGTCCTTAGTATTTCCTTGCTATGCCGTTGCTCCGCCCCGCTATGCTCCGTTTAGCTATTGCCAAGCCTCTGCGATGCCGTGGCTGTACAGTTCCACTGCTGAGCGAAAATAGTCTCTGCATAGCCTTAGCGTGTCATTGATGTGCTAAGCCTTTGCGACCCTACTCGCTGCCAATCGTTGCCTTGGATCCGCTCGTCTACTCCTCGCCTTTGCCGGTCTCCGCAATGTGATGCTATGCCGTCGCATAACCTATCTCTGCAATTCCGCTGCCATGCCGCGATATTCCGAGCTATGCCATTGCCGCACTCCGATTTGCACTGCCATTGCTCTGTTTTGCCACGACATGCCTTGCCTTGCCACCGCTTCGCTTCACCTTGCCACCGCTTGGCGCTCATTTCTCTGCTTTTGCCATCGCATCACCCCGACTAACTTCGCCTTGCCTTTGCAGGGCACTACCTTTCGTTGCCACTGCCTTGCCCCACACAGCCTAGCCTTTGCCGCCCGTTGATGAGCCTTGCCCTTGCAAAGCATTGCACTGCTTCGCCTTTTGCTTTGCTTTCTGCGATTTGCCCAACTAAGCCTTTGCGCGTCTTTGCGGCTCTGTGCATCGCCTTCGCATCTCTAAGCTCGTCATTGCCATGCCGTTGCTACGCCTTTCCCATCCGTGCCTTTGCTATGCGTTACTGTGCCCGTCAGCGCCATGCCGTCGCTCTGCCTTGCGACAGATAGCCTTTCCGCTGCTTATTCGATGATCTTGTACTCGAACCTGCCGTATGATCCGTTGCGCCACTGGCCAATGCCCCTGAGGGCTCCGTAGTTCAGCCATTCCATCACTGCCGGCGCGTATGTATCAGACAGGCACCTGATCGTAAATTCCACCGAACTTCCTGCCGGGGCCTTCTCACTGTTGGCCAGCGCGATCCGTTCGCCCTGTGCTGTCTGTCCGCGGAGCGGTCGCTGGAGGTTGCCCATCTCCCCATTGAGCTCGATCGGGATCTGGCGTTCCATCACGAAGATGCAGCCATCGATGATCTTCTTGTACGCCTTGAGTGCGCAGGATTCTTTCGCGAACTCTTCCGGCTTGCCGCCTTTCCCGGCCCGACACTTCTGGAGCATGGAGCATGCGTCTTTGAAAAATCCCTTGATCTGGTAATCAAACAGGATCGGGATCCCCTCGTTGTTGCGCGGGAAGACTGTCATTGCTTTCTCCTCATACTCCTCGGCGCCGATCGCGGCGATCTCTTCTTCCTTGCTGGGCGCGTCCGGAGCTTTCGACGCGATGTACTCACTGTGAATTTCGGGGTTTGCACTTGCTGTGCCCAGGATAGGCTCTGTGAACGTAAGCTTTACTCTGATATCTTTCATCTTTTCATCTCCTCTTTTTCTTGAAATATTCTGTCAATTTCCCAGACGACTATTGATGTCATCCGGATCACAAATTCAGTGTTGCCGTACCGATTGGCGAGCTCGTCCGCCTGATCAGCGAGACGCTGCCACCAGCTGTCAGCTGAGACCGGCTCGGCGTGATTTTTAAAAAACCTCCACAAGTCCTGGAAGAACCTGAAGTATGTCATAGGCGTCATAGCTGAGTGACCTTTACAAAGATCCCGCGCAGGTTCGGACTTACCCAGAACTTTTCGATGATCTCACGGCACACCTGCGCGTCGTCATGCCAGAACCCCACAGCCGTCATGCAGTCCTTAAGCATCTTGTTAAGGTTATCCGTGTCCGGCCTTGTGATCTTATAGCTGCTGTACTGCCACTCGGCCTCTGTCGGAAAGCACCATGTCGTTACCAGCTCCAGCGGACCGGTCAGCGTCTGTTCGGGTTTGTACTGTGCCAGGTAGTCTGTTAGTTTCTGCCGGGCCGCCTTGAGCTCCGGCGGATCATAGAACACCGGCTTACCGTTGCGGACCATGACCTTGTGTTCCTGTGCCGTCACGGTCGGCGGGTCCATCGCCATAAAAAATTTAATCTCCATCCATCCTCCCTTCGCGTTTTGTCTCCGTACGTGTGTGGTAGGGACGGTGGGTGTGCTTAGCACCCACCCTCCGTCTCACCCACGCGGACGGTACGTACGGGACACTATAGTGTTATACACATCGTCCGTCCCTACCTTCGTCCCTAGGGGTAGGGACACGGACGCACGATGTTGTCCCTATCTGTCCGTAGGTGTCGGCAGGTACGGACGCACGGTACTGTCCCTAGTGTCCGTACCCCATAGGGACTAGGGACGCACGATGTTGTCCCTATCTGTCCGTACCCTCTTTGCGTCTCAAAAACAGCTTATGATCGTCGGGATTTTCGAAAGTTTCAAACCGTTTTTTGTATTCCGGACGGCTCCGTTTTCCTTTGCCGAACCATCGTTTTATGGTATCCGGAGCGACTCCGATCTCTTCCGCGATGTCGATCGCTGACGCTACGCCGTCCTGTTGGACGCCCTCGAAAGCGATCTCGATCTGATTGATCGTGTCCTCTTTTTTCTTCTCTGCCTTCTTCTTTCGCTGTTCCACCATCTTCTGATATCCAGTCAATTCGCTTTCCGGCTGGATATCCTGCAGGCATCCTGACTCGTCAGGCGTATGGATCGGATACCGGAACCATGTGTTGACCGGCTTGAATTTCGGGAACTCTCTGAGCGTCCCCTCGATCCTCCATCCCGATAGCGATTCCACTCCCTTGACTGCCTCTTCCAGCTGACGGGCAAGTGCTTTCTGCTGCCACTGATCGAGCTTGTTTTCGCAGTAAGTCTGCATGATCCCGGCCGACAACTTATCGTCCTGCGACAGGTCTGTCTCCCACGGAATGTTCTTGCAATAAGCCGTCAGGTATTGGATACAGGTACGGCAGATGGCCTTGTTGGTCTCCTGCGCGATTATGGCATTCGTGAGCGGGAGCTCTATCATGTCCAGCAGCGCGTCCGGATCCCTTGCGAAGACTCCGGAGCCTGACGCCCTGTCCATCGATTTCTTCTGTCCCTGTGATCCTTTAGAGTGGTGATGACAATAGATCACTGAGGCTCCCAGCTCTGTGCACACCTTATCGAACTGGTTACAGAACTTGGCCATCTGGTCAGCTGAGTTCTCATCGCCGGTGATGACCTTGTAGATCGGGTCGATGATAACAGCCTTGTAATGCCTGTCCTTGGCCCTCCTGATGAGCTTAGGAGCCAGTTTATCCATTGGGACGGATCTTCCCCTTAAGTTCCATATATCGATGTTGCTGAGGCTTCTGGGCGGTATCCCTGCAGCATTGTAAACGTCGCGGAACCTGTGCAGACAGGATGCCCTGTCAAGTTCAAGATTGACGTAAAGGACACGTCCCTTCATACAGTCCCATCCATGCCATGACCTGCCCTCAGCGATCGCTATACACAGCTCTATGAGGTCAAAGGACTTGCCGGCTTTAGAGGGTCCCACGATCAGCATCTTGTGGCCTTCCCGGAGCACTCCTTTGATCAGCTCCGGAGCCAGTGGCGGAAGGCTGTCCCATTCCGATGAAAGCTCCTCCATATCCGGAAGATCATCATTCACAGCCTCGATCCACTCATGCCATTCTGACCAGGACTTACAGCCGATGTTCGTATCGATAATGAACTGCTTTTTTTCTCCTCGTTCACATCCCGGCATTCTGGACAGCCTGGAAGGGTTCCGGTTCTGCGTATCGATCACCATGCCGTTCTTCTTGCAGACGTCGTACAGGTAATTGACACGCTTCTGGTACTCCTGCTTGTCATCTGCCTCGATTTTTACGATCGCATGGACACTCTTGCCGCCGGAGTACATCAGGACCGCTACGGGCAGGTTAAGCTGCCTGATCAGGCCGTTCTGCGCTTCCAGGGACATGTTGTCCGACTCGACCAGAGCGTACCGGTAATCCGTCACGTTCTCGTTGTTGACGCCGTTCCCATCCAATGGATTGAAGCGGATCCACGCGCCGGCTTCGTGCTTGTATTTGCCGATAACATCCTCAATGGTGTCGCTCTTAAGCCTCTGCACGATCTCGCCTACGCGGAGCGTATACACGCCCTTGTTGGCGGGCACGAGCTTCTTTTTCCCGGACTTGTCTGCTTTTTCGAAGGACTCTGTCACATATCCGAAGATCTCCTCCGGCTGGAAGAGCGTCTCGAGATACCGGATCAGCTGCTGTTCGGGTTCCCATTTCGCAGGCTCATCGAACTCGCGTATCTCTGCCCATCCCTCGCCAACCACAACGCCTTCATATTCGATCGAGTCGTCCATGCTCAGGATCCTGCCGGCTTCGTGTGTCGGTACCCATCCCTGAGAGACGGCCAGATGATAGATCGTCCCGCCGGTGACGCCCTCGTCACGTTTGAATGTCCGCCACTTCCGGGCACACTCACCTGCGTGATAGCGTCCGGCATCCTTCCGGCTCCAGTCATCCCAGACGCTGCAGGGATAGCCATCGAGCTTGAGCGCCATGCCTACATCCGTCCATTCCTGATAGTCAAGGAGCCCGGGATCTATATGTTTAAGCAATTCAACTAAATCTGTTCTGTTGTCCATCAAATCCACCCTGATACCTTAGGCTCATCTGCCTGAGGCACATATGATTTAGGGTTAATGTCTCTTGGTGTTCTCCATCCGTTTGCCGCGATCCTGTCGATCAGATTCCGGGCCTGATCAAACGACCATGTCCCGACATTTTGAAAGCCTCGGTTCTCAAGCTGTCTGATCTGTCGTGGAGTCGCAAGCCCTCCGGAGCTCCTTTCGCCGAGCTTCTTGAGGAGCATGTCCGCTTCGCCCTGGCTCTTGACATTTTCGGGATTAATCCCGAGATGCTCGAGCCTGTCACGCTGCTGTGCGGTAGGATCCTGAGCGGCCCACCCGAACGGCGGGACATAATCGACAAGATCCCTTGCGTTGATACTCATTGCATACTGCAGCGGGTCGACCAGCTGGCTCTTCTTCCGGCGCTGTGCTGCCAGTTCCTTGGCGAGTGCTTCCTCGCGTTCGGCGACCACATCCTCAGATGCACGCTTCTCAGCTTCTTCGATGTCTACAGCCTCGCCGGCCTTGTCTTCCAGGTTCTTCGTCATACGCTGGGCGACTTCCGGATCCTCACAGATCAACGAGGCCGGATGGCACAGCTCATGACGTTCCGTCATCCACAAGAAGTCGATCAGCAGCAGATGTCCCTTACCGGTCTCCGGGGACAGCCTTGTTCCACGTCCGATCATCTGAGCGTAAAGCGGTCTTGACCTTGTCGGCCTGAGCACAATGATGCAGTCTACTGCCGGGCAGTCATAGCCTTCTGTAAGCAGCATCGAATTGCAGATCACGTTGTATTTGCCAGACTCGAAGTCCTGCAGAATCTGTGCCCTATCCTCGCTGGAGCCGTTGACTTCTGCCGCGCTGAAGCCCCGCTCATTGAGCATTCCCATAAACTTCTGTGATGTGGCGATCAGCGGCAGGAACACGATCGTCTTCCGGTCCTTACAGAACCTTGTCATCTCGTCCGCGATCTGGAACAGGTACGGGTCAAGTGCAGTCCCGATCTCGCCGGCTTTGAAGTCTCCGGCACTGATCCCGACCATGCTGATGTCGATCTTGAGCGGGATCGTAAGCGCCTTGATCGGCACCAGGTATCCGCTCCGGATGGCTTCCGGCATGGTGTACTCATAAGCTAAAGACTCGAAATAGCTCCCGAGGTTCTTCATGTCGGCCCTGTCAGGCGTAGCCGTGACGCCCAGAACGTTGGAATCGCTGAAATACTGCAGTACCCGCTGATAGGACGAGCTGACACAATGATGAGCCTCATCGACGATGATCACATTGAAGTAATCCTTCGGAAACTGCCTCAGCCGTTTCTCGCTCATCAGAGTCTGTACTGATCCGACCACAACGCGGTACCATTGCCCAATGCAGGTCTGCTCCGCCTTCTCCACTGACGATCGGAGCCCGGTCGCCTTGAAGATCTTGTCAGCGGCCTGGTCCAGGAGTTCCCCGCGGTGTGCCATGATCAGCACACGCGATCCGCGCCGGACACATTCTTCGACGATCTTGGCGAACACGATGGTCTTGCCGGTCCCGGTTGGCATGACGACAAGCGTCTTATGCCTGCCGCCATCCCATTCCCGGAACACTCCGGCGAAAGCCTGCTCCTGGTAAGGTCTGAGGTTCATCATCAGAAACCACCACCCCACTTAGGCTGCTTTTTCTCCAGGAATGTGATGTTTGTGTATGTGGTATCTTTCTTGTCACCTTTGCCTTTTGTCTTTTTGACCCTGACCCTGCATGTAAGGCCCGGAAGATCATTCAGCGCCCTGCCGAGGTTCGGCAGCGGTTCGCCCTTCTTTTTCTGCCCGGTCCCGAGGAAAAGCTGTGAGAGTTTCCACTCGAAATCCGAGTTGAGGACAAACTCGTCGCGGAGCTGTGCCTCACTTCCGTCCGGCATGGCAAGGTTGACATATACCATCCTGTTCGGATTGCCGTTGTATTCATTGGCCCACTGGCAGACCCCGCTTTCGACATGGTCGATCCTGGCGTCATATTCGCCTTCCGGGACATCTACATACTGACTTTCCTGATTAATACTGCTGTTGAGATCTAAGACGTCTCCCATTTATTACTCCTCCTTATTTGTATTCGAGTTCCTGTTTCTGCCGCATCTCCATGATGGCCGCCTTGAGCTGTGGCCAGAATCCGACGGCCCATCCCTCGACGAAGTCCTGCGGGTAATCGGCAACTCTTGTATCCGCTGTCATGTAGCCTTTTGTGCTTGCGATGTGCTGAATCTCCCACTCATCGATCTGTGATGCGATCATGAGATCACGGAGCGACTTATTGATCCTCGGATCGGGTTCCTGGTATTCGACCGGAACGTTCCTGATGTCTTCCGGCCCCGTTATTGCTGCCGGCTGGCTCTTATCGTATTCTGCGCGGCTGATATGCTCCGCATCCAGCAGGCTGCCCGGGACGACGTTTCCCGCCTTGATGTGGTAGAGTTCCCCGTTCTTCCTGAGATACAGATCCTCCTCAGCTACAAATCCCTGTAAAGCCTGGCCAACCTCTTTCTGAGGCGCCGGATCCTTCGGTGCGGTTTCTGGTACGGCCTCAGGCTTAGGCTCTGGCTTCGATTTGGGCTTAGGCTTTGGAGCGCTTTTGGGCGGCTCCTGTGCTGCCGGCTGATCATCGAATAGCGGAGCGATCGACTCATATTCGAGTGGCAGCTCATCCGGCATCCCGAACCTGTTTTTTGCGTCCCAGAACGGTGTATGTGTCGTGTGTATCACCCTGCGGCCGCCCTGGGCCTTGTTCTTGCCCTTTACAGCGCCTTTCCCATCCGTATTGATGACATTGACGTGATAGTTGAGGAACAGGACCACGTCGGCCCATTCCTTGATCATGGGAGCCACCTTCTTGCTGGTCTTCATCTCCCAGTGGTCATAGGCCCCGAGCTCTTCCGGGAGCTCCACCTTACGGAGCGTAGCGTGTGCCGTGATCACGACGTTCACGCCTTTGTTGACGACCTCTGTAAGCTTGTTCAGGAGCTTTCCGAACTCCTCAGCGCTATACTGGTAGCCCTTACCGTAGCCAGCGCCTTCGAGGCCGTCCCACCCCTTCTTCCGGCACAGATCGTTGATCTCGAGCTGTTCCGCCCAATCTGCCGTATCAATGACCAGTGTTTTGCAGACGGTGGGGTTGTCGATCACGTACTGCACCTGATCAAGGAGCATCTGCCACGAGGACGGAGCCTCGAAGCGCTTGACATCCATGTGTGTCGTCGACCCTTCCGTATCAACGAAGAGCGGATCAGGGCACTGGCTTGCAAGCGTACTCTTGCCAATGCCTTCAGCCCCGTAGAACACGATCCGCTTCGCGACGGGTAATTTCCCGCTGATAATATTCATGTGTTACCTCCTTAAAATCCCATGCCGGCAGACCATCCGATCGTCTTAGGCGCGGGCTCTTCTTTTGCGAAGACGCCGTCCTGTCCTTCGACATAGCCGTCCGTGATCACGATGCTGCACTCGTCCCCGGTGCTCACTCTTGTCGCGATCGCCTGCAGGCCTTCCTCCTCAAGCCACTGCCCGAACTCTTTGAGCGTGTCCAGGTCCATCGCCTCGAGCTTGTCCAGGAGCACAAATCCGCACTTCGGGTTGAGCTTCCGCACGATGGAAGTGGAGACGATCATCTGCTCAGCGCCGCTCATGTTGTCCCACATCTGTCCCTTGTAGATCAGTTCGCCGTCCTTTACTGACAGGCCCGGAAGCGGCAGATCCGCATTATCCAGGAGCGCTGTCCGCTGTTTCCTGATGTCCTCAATTTCATTGGTGAGTGACAGGTATTTATTGCGGTATTCCTTGGCATCCTCTTCTGCCTTGGCCTTATCGAGGTTTGCCCGGACTTTCCTGTTGATCGTCTCGATGGACTCGATCGAGCGCTCAAGCTCCTCGGTAGATTCCATCTTCATCTCTGCCGGAGTCTTTTCTGCGGCCTTGCGCCTTTCCTCGAGGGTTTCTCGTTCTTTCTTAAGATCCCTGAGTGCGCGCTCATATGCCTCGATTGCATTTTCATTCTTTTCGAGATCTGTAAGGATCTTGTCATATTCGCGGGCCCACTGCTGACGCTGGCCGTTCCTGGCGAGAATCTCCTGCTGTTCTTTAATCAGCTCCGAAGCGCTGACCGGCTCTTCAGGAGCATCCGGGTAATACGGCTGTTCCTTCGCGAACTTCTCTTTCTGGTCGGCTGTCCGGCCGACGTAGGTCCGTTCCTGGTAAAGTTCCTTTTCCTTCTGATCGAGCTCCGCAAGCTGGGGACCGACACCGATGATCTGCAGGATGGTGTTTGCCTTTTCCTTGCCTGTAACTTCCATAAACTTCGGCAGGTTGATCGCGAGTTCTTCAACGAACTCGTCGAGGAGCTGCTGCCCGCCCTTCTGGCCTTCGGGATCCGTGACCTTGAGGTCGCTGTTCTTACCCTTGCGCTCTACCACAAGACCGTTGTCCATGATCACCTTGAGCCTCGGCGGGATCGTGCTGTCAGCGTTGACCGCCTGTGAAGGTTTGTACTTGTTGCCGCCCAGTGCCCACGCGATCGCGTCAAGGACCGAGCTCTTGCCCTGCCGGTTCTTCCCGCCGATGATCGTGAGTCCATCCTTTGTCGGTTCGATCATGACGGCGTGGATCCGTTTCACGTTTTCGATCTCTAATCTGTTAATTTTCATGCTATAATCCTCTTGGAGTATTTATGTTTCGTCCCCGGTGGGAGTGGCAGCTCTCCGTGTGGCCATCCTTATGTCATCCTTATCGAGCAGCCCGAAGTGCTGGGCGCTCATCACGAGTTTTTCGTCCCGGTATGCCCGTATATAGACATATTCGAGCTCGGGCATCACCTTGATCCTCAGGTTGTCGACGTTGTGGCGCATCGCTTCGGAGTTGAGCGCCTCGCCCACTTTGATGAGGTCATTGACCCAGTCCCGTGTGATCATCATTTATTTATCCCTCCATCCGAGCACTGCCGCGCAGGCGATTGCCACGATCAGGGCCACGACAGCGACCCAGCAGGCCCGCCAGTCGTCGAGTGCCTTGTCTACGCTGCACCCGCAGACGAGCCAGCTGATTAAAAACACTGTCATGATCGCCTTATCTTTCATGCCTTCCTCCTCCTGCCGACCATCTCTTTTCGGCGAAGCCTTGACAGCTTGTTGGATACATATTCCTTAGTAACACCAAGCTCCTTCGCAATCTGGCTGTATGCCATCCCCTGTTCATACATCCGTACAAACTGTTCATCCAGTGACCCTTTAGGTCTCCTTTTTAAATCACTCACGCCCTGGGTGTACTTGCATACTGTCGAATATCCCCATCCTGTTTCCGCTACGATCTCCTTCAGTGACTTGCCCTGCCTGAACAGTTCTATCGCTTTTGCTTCCCGCTCTTTCCTTTTTTGGCTCTTGCGTTCAGTCGCCTGCTGCATGCTTTCCCATCTGCGCTGCAGTGCATCTGGCCGTTTCGGGACATCTCTGACCTTTATGTGGTTAGACTTCACGCCGATGATGTTCGGGTTGTCCGGGGCCGCTTTTGTCGGTCCGTGTCCGAGTTTTACATCCGGAAGCGGCCTTAAAATTCGCATTGAGTTGTTCGATTTCATTTCTTACCATATCCAATGACTTGTATTCCCTGCATATGCCTCTGCGCTCCATGCATTCCGAAAAGTGGAGGCAGGATGCGCAATCTGTCATGGCTCCACCACACAGCCATATACATCTGAGAGGATGTCAGCAAGAGTCTGCAAAAATTTGTTGAAGTTCATAACGCCACCTCGAATATTTTGCTGTTGGCACAGATCCCTACGTTGTAGACTGCGCGCTCGCTGATCCGCGGATCTGTCTTTGCTTCCGGCATGATCTTCGCGAGGGCCGTCCCAAGTGCGATCGTGATGTTTCCTGCTTCGACAAACATGTAGTCGTGCTTTTCCTCACCATCGACATACCTGGTCGAATAGTCGATTCTCCATCTTTTCATGATGCCGCCTCCTCTTCTGGCCAGTAATCATCAGCCAGCGGATCAATCCATTCATGGCCGATATACTGCGAAGAATCTGCATCCGCAATACCAATGTCCGTGATCAGGAATTTGTCCATGTCCGGATGTTCCTCGGTGATGAAGCTGATGACTTCTGCAACCGCAAGGCCGATGTCGCCAGCCTTAACGGCGGTGCTGAATGCTGTAACTCCTCCGTCCTCGTCCTTAATCAAATAGGATCCTATCCAGATCATCTGCATACCTCCTCAGGTCAAAAAGTAGTCAACGGACACGTTGAAATAATCCGCAATCTTTTTTAAGTCAAAAATGCCGATAGTCGCTTTGTCGTCTTTTTCTGCTCTTGTCTTCCACATTGAGATCGTGCTCTGTGCGACGCCGGTCTCTTTGCAAACCTGATATGTGGTCGTATTGTGCTTTTCGAGCAGATCGACGTATCTCTGATACATCACAAACCTCCTTTCTGATTTCCTCTTTAATATGCTTCAAGTTTGTGATATACTTAAATCGCCAAATAGAAGTAACTCGCAAACCGGAAGCATTTTTGTTGGGTGCTTCAATAATTGAAAGTATACTACGTTTAATTGAAGTAGTCAACAGCTTTGCTTGCATTTTTTGAAGTATTTTGGGGAAGGTGAGCAGAGATGTATGAGAATTATGAAAGCGTTATAAAAGCGAAAGGACTGACGAATTATAAAGTGTCAAAAGATACCGGAATTGCCCAGTCTGTTCTAAGCACATGGAAAACGAAAGGGACCACACCGAGATCAGACAAGCTTCAGATCCTAGCGGAGTATCTTGGCGTGTCTGTAGATTTCTTAATTGGAGTCCCAAATACCGGACCGCAAAACAGCCCACAATGGTATATAAATGAAGAGGCAGCACAAATAGCGCAGGAAATCTTCGAAGACCCCGATAAGCGTGCGCTCTTTAACGCTGCCAGAGGCAGCCGGCCTGAAGATCTTAGAATGGCCGCAGATATGTTAGAGAGATTCAAGGAGACTAACCCCGATGGATGACATCTATGTTTACCTGGTGGATCTGCCTACTACTGTGCCGGAAATGGTGGCCCCGTGTATTGGTGGAGGCTTTACGATCTACCTTAATGCCCGGTTGTCCTATCAGGACAGAGTAAAGGCATATCTGCATGCTTTGGAGCATGTGACGCGGAATGACTGGAGCAGAGAAGACGTACAGCAGATTGAAAAGGAGGCACACGATGGGATTGTTTAACAGGTATAAAATTCAGCCGCCATCAGTACCAGGTGATCCTGCAGACACAAGGACTAATAGGATTGCCGGTGTTGGATATGAATGCCGGAAGGA
The DNA here is from genome assembly GCA_017652685.1 of Oscillospiraceae bacterium. Classification (GTDB taxonomy): domain Bacteria; phylum Bacillota; class Clostridia; order Oscillospirales; family Oscillospiraceae; genus Limivicinus. Next base: position 14,985 of record JAGCAN010000001.1, on the reverse strand, counting down.
CCCTAAGAAGAAACGATTGGATGTATTGAAGTCTTTAAAGGTGGGAGCTCCGCTTGTCCTTGAATACTACGAATACGAAGGCCGTCCTGCTTACATGGTAGTAGACTGTAAATCAGGTTTGGACATAGGCACACTGCATGAAGGCACTGCCGTATCTTTGAAGGAATCTTTTCCTAATGCAGTTTTTGTTGCCAAGATCGTAGAGAACAATAAGTTTGATGTCTCTGTCACATATGATATTTACGGTGAGCGCATGGTTTATTACAGCATGACAAAAGGGCACGCCAATGTGATTTACAGGGCATATAAGGATAAACAAGTTTCTCTTACTAAGAAGGAAATTAATAAAATCTATGAAATTTCTGAAATGGAAGGAGAACAGCCGAAGGAGCTGGTCAGTAGTTTAAGGAGGGCTGTCGAAAAGATTTTCCAACAGGATTATATTGGGGCAAATTCTATTTTGAAAGACGCGTTCAAATAAAAAATCACCCGCCCTGCGGCAACAGGACGGATGATCATAGAAGCAGTCCCATGAAGGAACGTATTCCTCAGCTAAAATCAGTATAACCTTCATGGGCTTATTAAGTAAACCCATTGGAGGTTATTTTTATGCAAAAGGTCGGTTTATACATGCGTGTCAGTACGATCCATCAGGTCAACGACGGGCAGTCCCTGGAATCGCAGGAACATTCCCTCCGGGATTATGTCGCTGCCCATCCAGACATGGTACTGGTGGATACATATATCGATTACGGCATTTCCGGCACAAAACTCTCTGAACGTGACGAGCTCCAGCGGCTCCTGTCCGACGTAGAAGCGGGCAAGGTCGATCTTATCCTGTTCACACGCCTGGACCGTTTCTTCCGGAGCGTCCGCCACCTTATGAATACATTTGATTTTCTCGACAAGCAGAAATGTGAGTGGCGGGCCATAGAGGAGCACCATGACAACAGTACGCCTACCGGGAAGCTTACCCTGACCATCCTCGCGGCCTTCGCGGAAATGGAATCGAATATGGACTCCGCCAGGATTAAGGACGTCCTGCGCCACAAACGGTCAAAAAAAGAGTGGCCGAACTGGCGCGTGACATACGGATACCGTATCGTTGACAAGCACGCTGTCGCGGATCCGGAGCGCGCACCAATCGCGCAGGCCCTTTTCCGCGATTATATCCAGCACAACAACATCAGCAAGCTGATCAGGGACTATGCTCCTTACGGCCTGCCTCAATCCAACGCAAGTATGAAAAAACTGCTCTCGAATCGTGTTTACATTGGAGAGGCTTATGGAATCGCAGGATATACGGAAGCCATCATAGACCAGCAGACATTTGACGCCGTACAGCGTATCCTCCCGATTAACGTCAAGAAGAGCCAGAAACACACATACATCTTTACCGGTCTTATGCGCTGCCCGAGCTGTGGGCGAGTGATGAATGTCGGCGTAACCGGAAAGAACAATTACACTCAGTACAAGTGCCGCTACGCTTATGTCGGCAGATGCGACTATCATCACCAGTTTTCAGAACGGAAAATCGAAAAGTACCTGCTGTCCACAGTTAAGGATGATCTTGAACAGCGGTATCTCAAATTGAAATCAGTAAAAGCCGTGGACAATACGGATAAGATAAATAAGCTCTACCGGAAGATAGCCCGTCTCAAGGATCTGTATATAGACGAGCTGATCGACATGGAGACATATAAGTCAGATCTGGAGCGCTACCGCTCTGAGATTGCCTCTCTTGAGATGCCCGCAGAACACGATACGAGCGCCATAGAGGCACTTTTAAGCATGAACGTGTATGAAATATACCAGACGCTTGATAAACCTCAGAAGCGCCGCCTGTGGCAGTCAGTAATCAAGTCCATAACCCCGCAGCCGGACAGGTCTTTTTTTGTTGAATATTTGTAAGTACTAAACGAAGGTTAGCATCTGTCTGGTATCAGTTAGTACGTAGTTTTGCGCTCGCGCAACAAAAAATATCACCCAATGAGTAATTTCCTGTTGACATATCACTCAATGAGTGATATTATATAATCAAGGACAGGGAAATACAGGAAACACCAAGGAGGATAAAACGATGACTACATTTAACTGCATGAGACCCAGCCAGGAAAAACTCGAAGAGAATAAGAGAAAGCACCAGGATAAACTTAGAACCCTTATCGGCAAATCGGTTGTCGGATATCACATGATCATCGAAGAAGTTACAGCAGTCGATATCGAGAATGATACAGTGACAGGTTTTGATACTGTTTCCGGCAAGGAAGTCACGGTTCCCTGGAAAAAGATCACTTTTGCAGAGCGTTAATTAAAGGAGGAGCGCAATGGATAACAGAATTTATCACATGTGCCTCAGCGAGGCGTACAACTATTCTGATAAGGACGCATTTGTTTCTGATCTTGCACTCTCCTCTATATGGGAGGATGATGTGGAAGAGATTCCAGCAGAACGTATTGAATGGCTCCATCAGATATGGGCAGCTGCCCACCGCTCCGTCAAGGACATCTGCCGGATGGCAGGAAAGAGCCAGAATGCTATGGCGGACTATTTCGGGATCCCCCGCAGGACCTTTGGGAACTGGTGCACCGGAGAACGTGAGTGTCCTGAATATACAAAGATGATGATGCAGGAACTGCTCGGATTATATAAGAGATAAAAAAAGAGCCCCAGGGATTTTCTCCCCGGGGTTCTTATATTTGAAAAAGATATGCATGCAGAAATTCTTTTTCTCCATATTATAAAGTGCCAAGCAGCTCCGCCCATGTCTTCGGACCGACAATCCCATCAGCAGTAAGACTATGGGTTTTCTGAAACTCGATCACGGCGTTCAGCGTTTTCCAGCCGAAATCGCCATCAACATTTAGCCCTCCGAGGATGACCTGCAGGACCTTGACTGCTTTGCCCTGTGATCCTTTTTTGATTTCCGGCATATCGTATTCCTCCTTTTCTGCGGGTGCGGCTCCGGAGAAACGTCCATTTGTTATCGCCGTCGCCGTATGATGGACATCATTGAGCAGGATGTCACCTGCGAGCAGATAGTCATCCTGATCGGTATACCTTGAATCAGTAAGCACTCGGAATCCTGCGGCCTTGAAAGCGCTGCGCATGTTGCCCGTATATGTGGCGCTGATTTCTTTCAGCTCCTTCCGGCCCAATATGTATCCCGCGGCTCGCACATTGGCGATCACACCTGCGCTGCAGTCTGCCTCGCAGGCTGTCCGGATCTTACTAGGATCAAATCCTGCCTTTTGCAGTTCTGTCCAGTATGTAAACCGCTGGTTCTGATCGTATCCGATCTTGTCATTATCCGCCGCCTTTATCGCAAGCTCCGCGATACATGCCCGCACAGCAGCATCAGGATGTCTCAGGACACAGTTCCAGGGGCGGTTATACCAGTCGCGTCTACGCCACTCATTCCCGGTCTGATCACCGGCTTTCCCGCCTCTATAGGTGCCGTTTTCGTCGGATCCGGAGTTCGAGATCTGCACAGGATCCGTCGTCGGGAAGGCCTGCACCTTAGACGCTTCCTTAATAATAACAGGCGGGATAGTTGCGCAGATTTTGTTAAGGTCTATGTCTTTGGCGCTCCCAGCGACGGGGCCTTTGCCGTACTGGTGGAGCCAGTAGTATCCGTCGTAGTCTACAGCGCCAGTGCTGTCAGCGACCCACGTGCAGTCCCTGACACGCCGCGGGAAGGCAGACATATCGAGTTTACTTTTGAACCAGCTTGCCGACGCATAGACCCCGATATTCATGCCGTGCTCATTGAAGTAATCCGTCACGATCTTGAGCAGCCTGGTGCGTTCTTCCCGGCTCAGGCTGTTGGCCCGGCCGGGCTCCCGGTCATCACCCCACACATTCTCCGAGTCGAGCATGGGCGGGTAGGACATTTTCAGATCCTTGATCTTCTCATAGAACCACTTCGCGCCCTCAGTCGCCTCCTCGGTCGTGATTGCAGTCGGGAAGTAATAGGCTCCGAATGGGATCCCATACTCCTGGACGGCGCGGAGGTTCTCCGCCCACTTCTTGTCCGTCCGGATCTTCTTGTAGTCCTGCGGGGCGGTCTTCGCCAAGGATCCGCGGAGGCCGCACCTGATATATGCTGCATCGACTTCTTTTTTCGCCTTAGCCCAGTCTATGGTGTTATGTTCTGATACATCAATAAATTTTCTCATGTTACACCATCCTATTTACTTGCTGTTGTACAAGATCGTAGTCAATGCCGAGCGCGGCTTTCCGGTCGTCAGCCTTGCCGTATTTGTTCGCGATCACATCCCGGGCTGTCCTGATCACCCAATTGACCTTGTCCTGGACGGCTGCATAGTCCTTGCCGAAGAACTTCCGGCGCTCCTCGTCGGTGCCAGCATAGCCCTTGAGGACGTAACCGGCAGCGGCCCGCAGGTAGGCGGCGCGGCCAGCGGAGGATCCGCCCAGGAAGTAGTTGACCCGTTTCTGTACGGCGTCGTAGCGCTTGCCGAGCTTGACGGCTCGCATTGGTCCGGATCCATATTTCCCTGCGATCACTTCTACGGCCAGGTCGCTGTCTCCCTTGACCTCGCCATTGTTACCGCTGAGCTCAACAAAGTGGATCCCGACCCATCCGTCATAGTTGTCATATTCGCCGATAGGTTCATTTTTGCTGTTGACGTTGAACTCTTTTTTGAAGTCTCCGGAAGAAATAAAACGCCTGCCAGTATCATATGCGATGATAGTGTTCCCGCGTTTCTCACCGACGCAGCATACATGCCCCCATCCGCTCCATGTACCGGGATCATTTGATGTGATATGGCTGTGGAAAAGATGGATCAGATCACCGATCTTCAGGTCTTCTTTTTTGCGGATGACCTTATAGTGCCTGGCCTGCCACTTGAACATGTCAGACAATTCCATGTACTTGGGCATCAGACCGCACTTGTAGTAAAAGCTATCCATGCCGAAGTTACAGTTTGTGGTCTTATCTTTGCCGGAGCTGGAGCAGAGCGTATCGATCTCGCCCCAATTGCATCTCCCACTGTCTTTTGACGGATAAAACGGTTTTGGTCCGCCCCATAAGACATGTGTCTGGCCGTTGTTGTAATTGAAGCCATATATCGCCATGAGTCCCATGACGTACTGTGCCACTTCCTGGAACTGTGCTGCTGTTTTCACACTGGCGTTTTTACCATTATATTTTTTGAAGACGCCTCCGAGGATATTGAGATATGCGGAATAGCCGCCATACCAGTTCAGCTTGGTCTGCCAATTGGCAGATGTGAAATCTCCTTGATGGGCTTTAATAATTTTTTCGGTTTCTGCAGTCCAACAACTCATCAATTGCCTCCATAATAAAACTGCCCGCCCGGTAGCAGTCCGGACGAGCAGTGGCGCCGCCTCTATTATTCGGTGTATTCTTCCGTGTCTTCGCGTTTGCCTTCCCTAGCCGCGTCGATCATGCCCTCTCCGAGGATGTATGACAGTACCGTAGCTCCGGCCATGATGATCGCCGCTACCTGCTTAGCCTCGCTTTCATCGGATCCGAGAGCAACAAGCAGCAGCGTCACAAACGCACACACTGCCGCCCAGAACTTACGGCTTGTCAGCTTCCTGATCAGATCTTCTTTACTCATGCATCCCTCCTATGCGCTTGTTTGTTGATATATCGCTGCACTGTTGCTTTTGCTTCTTTTGTTGGCCCATTGGCTCCGAGCTCCTGCAGGCCGCCAAGTACACCGAGCATTGCCTGCATCAGGATCTCTCTTTCTTCCAGTGATTCGGTAACGATCTGTTCCATGTCGCTCTTCCATCGATCCATATCATTGAGCCGGCTGTAATCCTGCCCAAGCTTTTCCTTGATCTCTTTGATGTCAGCTTCGATCGCTGTCAGCCGGTCTGTCACTGACTTATCTTCTACCTTCTTGACTTCTGATCCGGATACCCTCCGTTTAAATTCAGGCCACTCCTTATAGATGAAGTATCCGACCAGAAACGCTAAGATCAGCCAGGTGATCATCTGGCCGGGCTCGACGGCCTGCTGAAGCAATTTGTCCAATGTCTGGCCCTCCTAATATGTAAAGAGGACCCCCGAAGGAGTCCCCGTGTTAATAGTTGCAAGTTGGTTGCAAGTTGGTTGCAAGTTGCCACACAAGTTGCGATATTTAAAGTGTTACGTAAGCAAAACATAAAATAAATTTATTTAAGTTTTTATTTTATGTTTTAACGTATCCTAAATTTGCTTAGAAAAATGATATTTAAAGTGTCATTTAACTATCTTCACCATAGCTTTGCCCATAGCCACGCCAACACATAGCAGACGGCAACTATACCAATAAAAACTCCTGCTATTTTGATGACTTCCATAATCTTACCTCGTGTCGCTTAAACATCGGTCTTTTCCGTACATCCTGCACACGTTTCTGTGCCTGTTCTACCGCTAAGATATACTGTGCATGTCTCGCATGGATTCATAGCTTTACCTCGTGTCATTTAACTATCAGAACGTAATCTGCTTACTAAGCTGATGAGCGATAAGGTTATGGCATGCAAGTGACGGATGTACACCATCAGGAACCATAGTAGGCAGATTTTTGCGATTAATGGGCGAATAGTGCGTCATGTCGATATACTGGATGCCGTAATAGTTGCAGACCTCAATGAGTTTCTGAACAAAACTTTCCAGTGTTCCGCTGTTGGAGAACTCATAACCTAACGCCCAGTTAGTTGATTCTGTACCGTAATCATGATTGTATCCGTAGCAGTTAAGCGGAGTGATGACGATAATCTTGATATTGGGATTGCTTGCAAGGATTCCTTCAATAGTAGCCTTAATTGCTCCAATGACAGTGGTAGGAGTAATGCCTGTCGGATCATCCGTGATGTCACCCATCACTTGGTTGCCCTTCCAATCGTTGATTCCGTATGCGATAGTCACAAGGTTGTATTTTGTAAAATCCACAGACCTTCCGAGCGTGTATCCACTTTCGCCGTTCCTCGTCAGCAGATAACCGCTCCCACCTATAGCGATGTTATCAATCTGCCAGTGATTCCAAGTAGCCACAAGATAAGCCCATGTGCGCCACCTAACAGTTTCGCTCGTTTCTTCTCCCTCGTCACCCTCGCTTGTGTCACCTGCTTCTGAATGGTATCCGTTAGGGATTGAATCGCCCATGACACACCATCTGACCGTATCAGGACTATACAACTCTTCAAGGTTTGTCGTAAGTCCATCTGTTATATCGACATTATTGATGCGGATTTTAATAGGTGTTGTATCATCACCGCCCAATTTAACCTGTACAAAAAGATATGTTGCGTCTGACGGAACATCCCAAAATCTGTGTCCGCTTTTAGCTATTTGGATTCTGCTCTGATATGATGCAGAAAAATCCGCATTAGTTCCGTTTACTACACTATACGATTTTAAAAGCGCAATTACGGAGTTATAATCAGCATTTCCTATGATTTCGATTCTGTCCCCACCTTTAACAGGGATTGCTCTGTGCGTGTAGGTGCTGACGATGTTCCCCCATGTGCCGTCTGCCTTAATCATTCCATACGTTTCGGGATATGCTTCTATCGGTTTGTAATCCAATCCGCTGACCGCACTTTCCAAAGCGTCAACTTTGATGTTATCAGCATTGGCTTTATCTACAGTTTCCTCAATCATGTCAGAGTACGATTTAAAATAATCAACTCCACCAATAACTAAGGCTGACGGCATGGTGTTATGTTCATTTTCGAGCATCAGAATATACATATAAGTTGCATCTGACGGCGCAGTGTAACTATATGACCCGCCTTTAGCAAGCTGGATTCTTCCAGTAAATCCTGTTGCCTCTGAAAAATCAGCACTGCCACTAACAGGAGCAGAGTACGTCTTTAAAAAAGCAATATATGTGTTATATGCAGAGTTCCCTGTTATTGTTACCGATTCCCCACCAGTTACAGGAACAACTACATGCTTGTAATTGTTGTTGGATGTATAAACCCATACCCCTGTTGAGTTGATGATTCCGACCGTCTGCGGAAACTGGTCAAGCGTTTTGAAATCACCGACAATGGAATTTAAATCTTCCTTTAAATCTGAGATGTCACTGGTATTTGTTGCTACCTGATCAGTGACTCCGGAGATGTCCTCTGCGATCTGTGCTGCCTGCTCCGCGTAAAATTTCGCGTTATTCTCATATGCGGGATCTGTGCTCGGTACGTCTACTCCGTCTCTCTGGCCGACGGCCCAGGCTTCTGCCTCAGCTCCTACGGTGGCGGCAGCTGTATCTACAATGTCCTGTACCTGATCAGCGATCTCCTGGGCTCTCTCGACATCTGCGTCAATCGCGTTATCAGGAACGGCTGCTTTTTCGATGTAGACAGGCAGATTAAATGTCGCGAACTTGACATCATTGGACGAATCAATGATCACGATCTCAGCTGTGCCTTTGCCGGCCCGGGCCGTCATCGTCGTATCGATCGTAAAGCTTAAGACATTGCCAAGAGTTCCTGATATCGTGCCCGTAAACTCATATGCCAGTGCAGGATTGTCGGATCCGGGCTGACGTCCCTTAAGCTTGACGGTATATGATGTGAGGCTTGCCGCCGGAAGTGCACCGTCAAAAACCTCGAATACCAGCGCGTAGTTTTCGTCATACTGTGACAGCATGATTGCCGGTGGGTTACCATAATTTCTAAGATTGATTCTATAAGATCTTTTCACAGCCATAAGCTATCACTCCTCTAAAACTGGTGCCCACACTGCGCGCACCGTGATTGATGCTCCGGTGACCGCTCCGGTATTGGCCCGGAAGATACCTGCGTATACCGTGCCGCTCGACACATACGGCTGGATCTGATATGCGGATGCATTAGTGGCACCAACGATTACAAGACCAACCAGGATCATACCGGATTTGGACGCCGTCCCGAGATTGACCGCTGTCGCTCTTGTTCCGACCGTTCCCGCTTCATACGTGACTGTTCCGGTATAGTCCTCGCGCACCAGGCCGAAAGCCGAAATGAGATTTGCGGCATTGATCTGAGTGCCTTCCTGCGTCACTTCGCCTTCGTTGCGCGTCATGTCATAAGTATTTTCTTCCCCGGCGACAGGTGTAAGTGTTACCCGCCATGGGTTTTCTACAATTCTATCTTGTAAGACCATACGCATTTACCTCATGCATTGATTTTCGCCGGAATAAACTTCGCCGAAGAAAATATCTGCGGCATGCTGTCTGTTTTTCAGATCTATCCATTCCTTTATTCCCAATGTCAGACCTTCCACAATATTGAAATTGAGTGCCGTAGCTGACATTCCCGGCAGATCATCAGCATGGTACCCTTCTCTGTCTATCAGACTGTCTATTGCGTCCAGGACAGCGCGCCACTGGACTGCTGAGATCACATCATCCTGTGTATAATCAGCTTTCAATGATGCGCTGCCTAATAGCTCGTTGATGTTGCTCGCAATCCTGTTTGCATCATCAAAAGTGCACCGATCAGTCTCGACCCAATTTGTTTTAGGTTCAATCCATGCCATCAGCACACCCCCAATCTGTATGAGATTTCCGCGGACGTTCCGCCGCCTTCATGCTTAAGGACAATTGTCTCGATCGTGCAGTCCTCATAAGATCCGTCAAGCCTGTGAAACCGGAATACATCACGCGGCATCATCCTTGGATCTCCTTTCCACTTGAACTTGCCCGTGATATTGGACCGGGTGAAAAGGTTTTTGTAATTTGGATATATAAAGACACTGGTACCGAGCTGCTCATTATATCCATAAACCCTGCCGTATGCGATTGGTGACATTTCCACCGTTATGCCTGAACGGGCCGGAGTGGCTGATACCATATCGACATCTTTTCTTGTTGATGTAGGCTTCGCTTTAACAATGCACTCATCAACGTACATTGTTGTGTACTCCGTTACAATTTCGCCCTGGTCGTTGATAACGTGGTCCATCTTTGGGACGCCGATCGTGTCCTTAACCGCCGTCCACCATACGGATTCTGCAGTGGGTTTTATGTCCTTAGCATTAGACACAGAAAAGGCCCAGAAATATCCGCCTCCGGCATTCTGCGAATAAGTTGCATCTCGCTTACAGTGCCTTCTTACGATTTCCTGCCATTCTTTCTCGCGTGTGATAGTGTTCTGCAGACCAAAATCGTCCTCTGTTCTGATCTTCGACAGGTTCCTGTCCACCGTTCGCTCAACATTTCCGCAATCTTCTTCATAGATGTCCCACTTCTTTGTGGGCTTCTCATGAGAAACCTTTGGAATGCCGGCATCGACAAACGTCGGCCAAAAGGTACCGACATGTGCCAGGTTCATGATGTTCTGGATGATCGCATCGTATGTGTTTGATTTCCAGATCAGCGTATATTCGGTGGATCCTGTTGTCTTGGCCGGAGCTGTCTGTCTTGACCTCAATGTGATCCCGGCATCGGTGATAAATCGGACCATCTTGGAATACAGGTCACGCTTCCCGCTTCCGGTAGTCGTGTTTAGGATCTGCGCTGCCTTGCCTTTTTTAGTGAGCTTATAGGACGAGTCATGGCCCCTGATGGTAACAATATTGTTTTCCATCTTTACCGGTTCAGACAGGTAAAACCTGCGTTCAGGCGACATGTTACCCCTGTATCCTGCCGTATACCAGATCGGGACGTCATCAGATATACCGGTTACGGCTTCCGAAATGTCGTATGGATAATATCCTCTGATCTCGATCTCCGAAACTGCCCAGCGTGTATTCGTCAGGGCAAGATCGGACCGGAGATCAAGCTCTACGGATACGATTGTGTCCTGATCCCACGATATGCTGACGCCTGGTATGATCGTGTACACAATGATGCGCTCGGTCGCATTCGCCGCGGAAAATGTCAGCGAAACAGACGTCGCATTGACAGGGATGATATTGACGCCGCATGCCTCATATGAGCTGCTGCCAGCCGTGATAGTGCCTTCGCCTTCCGTGTAAATAGTCAATGATGGTATTTCTGAAGAAGCCGAAACGGTAAGGCTTCCGGAGCCGCCGATATGTGTTCGCAGTCCGATCTTTCCGTCTTCCGATCCCGGTTCGGGCACATAAAAAGCGCAGGACCCATCAAGCGGAAAACCGTCGCCCTGCAGGTCTGTGATCTGCTTGATTGGCCATTCTTCCGTTTTGATGGATGCCTGCGGATTAGAAGTGTCCTGCAACATAAAGCCGCTGATATTTGATATTGTCAGATTTAAATTTGATTTCGCCGCGATTCCGCAGCTGATCAGCATAGGAGCTCTGATCTGTTTGGCGTTCTGTGTGTCAATAGCAGCCATAACTCAGCCCTCCGTATGCGATTCGATGAATTTGATCTTTACCTTAACATCTTTCCACAATGTTACGCCGCCATGGGTAAATCTATGGCGCAGCGCGACAGCAGAAGTCCTGACAATCTCTTCCTCAACGATCTCGCCGTCAAGGTCATCAAAGACAATTGTGCTGACACCGTTCATGCCGATAAGGACATCAACCATATGCTGGGGCAGGGCGGCCCATTCGAGTGTCATGTCAGAGTACTTCCATCCTACCCGGTCCGCGATCAGCTTACCCGTACATGTCGTGTACTCGCCTTTATAGATGTCCTCTCTTGCAGGCGAGAAATTCGGCGGGCGCCGAATCTGCTCTCCGTTGATGATGATAAAATCTAATTCGGTCATCATTTCAATCCGTTGTCCTTTCCGCGATCATAGGACTTGACAATGATCTCATCCATCTGCGGCCCCCCTGGATAAGCATAGAGGACAATGTGTATGTCTCCGCCAGCCCCAGATCCTGCCGCAAGTACTGTATTAACCCCATTGATGACGGAATCCGTCATTCGGTCCATACGGTCCCAGAAAGGATCCAGCGGGACGATACCTTCTTTTCCGGCTTCACCGCCACCGAACAGAACCGGTTTTGTCATGATACCGCCCTGCTTATACCATTCGATGTCAACGCTCGGCGGGCTTCCTGCTCCGCCAATGCCCCACGGGATCTCGCCTCCGGAGATTTTAAAGTGTGGCAGCTTGATGCCGGAAAAGATCTTGCCCATTGAAATCGGGAAAAGACCCTTGATTTTTTCCACAGCTCCGCTGACGAGTTCTTTTGCCGTGTCAATCGGTCCTGTTATTCCCTCTTTGACAGAGCTAAAGAGTTTCTGTACCTGATCAACAAGGCCGCTAAACCCGAGCAGGTCCATGATCTCTTTTACTTTTTCTTCGACAAATGAAACTGCCTGCGGGAAGATGTCCTGAAAGCCCTGGTAAAGTGTGTCAACAACCTGCATGCCAAGGCCGAGCCAGTCAGTCGTCGTGAAGAATGTCCAGATAGCTTCTATGACTGCAGGGATCAGTATGGCTGCCGCTTCCAGCATAGCTCCACCGAGATCCATCATGAGCTGAGCAGCATTTGCCAGGAGCTGGCTTCCGCCCTCAGACTGTGAGCCGAATCCCTCCGCGAACGACTTGATCGCTTCTGCGGCATGTGTGGCCATCTCCGGAAGCCGTTCGACAAGACCCTGAATGAGCCCGCCGATCAGTTCCCCTCCGGCCGCCAGGAAGTCAGGGATCTTCGCTACAATGTCCGTCGCGATCTTCCCGACGCCATTTTTTATGTCATCAAAACCGGATGGATCTCCGGCAAACATCTTTGCGATCCCATTAACGACATCTGTCGCTGCCGGCAGGAACTCTGCACTGACTTTGTTTTTAAAACCGGTCATTGCGCCCTGCAGGGTGGTCTGAGCATCGCAGAAATCAGCGGCGGCCTTTACGGATTCGTCCGACAGGACCATGCCGTAATCTTCCGCCATCTGCATTTGTTCCTTGATGGCATCGGTTCCGCCATTGATCAGCGGAGCCAGCTCAGACGCGCCTTTGCCGAGCAGCTTAGATGCCAGCGCAGTACGCTCCGCGCCTTCCTCCATGCCGGACAGGGCCTCGATCGTGCGGCCAAAAAGCTCTTCCTGCGACATGTTGGCGACTTCTTCCTGGCTGATTCCGAGCTCCTGGAAAGCATCAGAGTTTTCCACTGCCGCGGATGACAGCTTCTTCATGACCGGAGCCATACTGTTGATGTTGGTCCCGGCCCTCTGAAGTACGTAGTCCCACTGCTGAAAACCTTTCCGCGAAAAGCCTATTTTCTGCGACATTTTATCTACATTGTCGCCGTACTGGCTCACATCTGATATAGATTTGCCGAGGGCAGCGCCTGCAGCAGCTCCGAGCGCTACAACGCCGGCACCAGCTACAGCAAGCCCTTTACCGAGCTTCCCGCCGAAACCTGCGCCGAATTTCTTCCCGGCGTCCTGTCCGGCAGACTCGGCAGGCCCTGCGAGCACATCAGATATCGCCCCGGATATGCCCTGCGCTTCAGGTATGATCTGTACATATGCCTGTCCAAGTTGAGACATAAAATCAACCTCCCTCCTTCAGTTTTTTCCATTTCGCCTGGAAATCTTCCGGAGAATCAAAAACCTCAAAATTCTTTTCCTGCGGCTCAGGCTCATCAAGCTTTTTGCCGTTCAGGTAATACTTGACCATTGATACTGGTTTGTTTTCCTCATCGGCTCCCGCCAGGTTCCAGCACAGATTTTTCAGCGCATCCACAAGCGCAGCGAGGAGCATAACCTCATCTGATGCCTTGGTTCCTGTCAGTGCCATCTTTACCCTGGATGTATCCCTCAGACCGACAGCAAGCGTCGCGGCAAGTCTTGCCGGAAGCCTCTTAATGTCAAAAACCCCGTACGTCTCAGCCATATCGCAGGTGAGCTCGTCGGGGTATTGCATCATGTCGGCGAGGGCCCGGAGTTTTTTGCCGCGGGGATCGCCTCCTCAATATCTGTGAGAGCCTTGATCATATCAGAGGTTCTAATCTTGCCGTCATCTCCGCGCAGGAACTCCATGAGCGCCGCCTTCTGGTCAGCGCCCAGGAGCCTCTCTGCGAGTTCTCCGAGGAAAAGAGGGTTCTTATTGTATTTGGCAAAAGCCTCGACGAGTTCGAAATCATCAAAAAGGTCATCATTCAGTTCGAACTCAAACCCGGTCTTAGTCGTCCCTCTGATCATCCTTCACCACCTTCACCGGTCGCACCGGTCGCTCCCGTAGGACCCTTGAAGTACTCGTGGAAGTAGTTGCCGGATGCGTCCTTAGTGGCTGCCACGGTGACTTCATAGCCCACCGCTTCGTTCATCTTGTAAACGACCTCACTCATCTCTGTGATCTTGCAGCATGGCACGACAAGGCGATGTGCGACGTTCCCGCGCAGGATCTGATCAATGACCAGGGCGCGTTCTTCAGCTTCGTCGCCATTGACGGTCACGCTCATGCCTTCCGCAAGGCTTCCGGTCACGTTGGCAGTGCCGTTTACAAACTTCTGCACAGTGTCGCGCAGGTATTCGATCATTTTGAATTTAAAGGTGGCACTCTTCTCGTCCTGGGTGACCAGCACGACCTGTCCGCCCCACTCCTTGATGGTGGATGTGGAGATAGACACGTTTTTAGAGTAGCCGTCCTCAGAGAGGAACCCCATGTCCTGGAAATCGGAACTGAGGTCCGCAGTCGCGTTTGTCGGCATTGTTGCCGTGATCGGAGCAGTAAAAACAGCACCACTCGTTTTAGGCTTGCCGGCAGTGACATTGGTTGCTACACCAGACATATCGCTTGCCCTCCTTAGTAGAAAATGTTGTACGTGCACTGGTAGCGGTACCGCTTAGTGCGTACGTCAGTAAAATTCGTGTCCGCCGTCATCTTGCACCCGCTTATTTCAGGCACATGATCCGCCATTTCGTCCATGACCTCATGCACTGCATCATTAAGCAGCGCCGCTCCATACATACTCGTTAAGCTGTATGACTGGATCGCGATCGAGGCCGACCACACTTTGTTGGTGACGGATCCGGCGAACTTATCTATAACAACAAATTCCGTCGGCATCACTGCGTGTGATTCCGACGGAATTTCCGGCACTTCCATATAGACAGGGACCATGAGGTTTT
>JAGCAN010000103.1 GCA_017652685.1 Oscillospiraceae bacterium | reverse complement strand
GGGCAAATGAAGAATTTTTCCGGATCTGCGGTACAAAGGGCACGCGTTACGACGCCCGTATGGCTGATTTCCTGCCGGATTTTAACGGCAAATGGCTGACGGAAGGGAAAACGCAGTACCCGTCTCTCCTCCCGCTAAACGACAGGCGCTACCGTGTGCACGGCAATGTGATCCGGCACGACTACGAAAACGAAGATGTTACCTTTATGGGCATCACCTACTGGCTTGATGTTACGGATTACGACGATATCCGGATCGAGTACGAGGAATCACGGCCGGTTGCCGGTGTTATCCTCATTGACAACTATGAGGAGCTGATCCGGAACCAGCCTGACAAAGAGCGCAACCGTATGCGTGACAGCATAGAGGAAAAGCTTACGAGCTGGGCCGAAAACTGCAGGGGCTTTGTCCGCCGTCTGGATCGTGACCGCTATCTTGCTCTGCTGGAAAAGCGTGATCTCGCTGTCATGAAGGAAAAGAAGTTTCCGCTTGTCGAGGTGATCCACAGCGTAGAGAGCGCTGCGGGAATTGAAGCCTCCGTCAGCATCGGGTTCGGCGAAGATGCCGCGAACTTCTCCGAGGCGCTCCAGTTTGCGGATATGGCAGCCGAGCTTGCAATTTCCCGCGGTGGCGATCAGGTCGTCATCAAAAACCGCCTGAGTTTTGAATTCTTCGGCGGGCGCGGCGGCGAGGTGGAGCGGCGTACCAAGGTAAAATCCAGGGTCATGGCCACTACGCTTCAGTCTCTGATCAAGGACTCTTCAAAGGTCTATGTGATGGGGCATCGTTACAGTGATCTGGATGCAATCGGAGCTGCCGTCGGCGTATCCTGCATAGCCCGTCTCACCGGGGTCAGATTCCACATTATTGTGGATGAAAATACTTCTGCGGCAAAACCGCTGATTGACAGGCTGAAAACCGTCCCGGAATACCGCAATGCTTTTGCCACTCCGCAGGATGCCGTCATTCATGCCGACGGGAAGACGCTTCTCGTCGTTGTGGATACCAACCGGCCGGAGCAGGTGGAGGAGCAGGATCTTCTCGATGCCTGCAACCGGGTTGCCGTAATTGACCACCACCGTGTCGCAGCGACCTACATCCACAATGCGGCACTGGGCTTTATTGAGCCGTATGCCTCATCTGCCTGTGAGCTTCTGACGGAGATTATCCAGGAGCTTGTCGACATCAACAGCATTCTCAAGTGCGAGGCGGAGGCGCTGCTCTCCGGTATTGTGCTCGATACGAAAAACTTCACCATCCGCACGGGTGAGCGGACCTTCGATGCCGGCGCTTACCTGCGCCGTGCCGGTGCTGATACAGCTGAAGTGAAGAAGCTGCTGCAGAGTGACCTGGAAGATACCCTCGCCAAATACCGTATTCTCCAGGGAGCCCAGTTGTATCGCGGGGTCGCTATTGCCGTCCCGACGGAAGTGACAGGACGGATTATTGCCGCAAAGGCAGCCGATGAGTTGCTGAATATCTCCGGCGTGGAGGCCTCGGTGGTCATTGCTCCGGCACCCGGCGGCGGATGCATCGCTTCTGCCCGTTCCATCGGAGAGATGAACATGCAGATTATCATGGAAAAACTCGGGGGTGGAGGGAACCGCAGTGCGGCGGCAGCCCAGTTAAAGGACGTCGATGTAACTGCAGCACGTGATATGGTTCTCAAAGCAATCGATGAATATCTCGGCTGAATGGGAGGCCGATCTGCTGCATTGATTTTATAGCCGTCCGGTTTTATTCTTCCCACCGTTCTCAGCTTGCGACGATGCACTGCGATACATAGCTAATTTCCAGTTTTATTCTTCAGGAGGAACCAAAATGAAAGTCATTTTCAATCAGGATGTCAAAGGCAAAGCAAAAAAGGGTGAAATGAAAGAGGTCTCTGACGGTTACGCCAGAAACTATCTTATTCCGCGAGGCATTGCCACGGAAGCCACTGCCGACAATATTAACACCATGAAGCTGCAGGAAAAGGCCAAAAAGGCTCAGATCGAGCGGGAAAAGGCCCAGGCGCGGGAGATTGCCGAAAAGCTCTCTTCCGTACAGGTGACGATCCGTGCCAAATCCGGCGGAAGCGGAAAGCTCTTTGGTGCAGTGACCTCCCAGGAGATCTCGGATGCTCTCAAAGCACAGCACGGTGTGGAAATTGACAAGAATAAAATCGTCCAGGGGGATCCGATCAAGAGCTACGGCACCTATACTGTCCGGGCAAAGCTTGGTTACGAGATCTCCGGAGATATCAGCGTGCTCGTCGTCGAAGGATAAATCGCCGTTATGGATGAACTCCTCGGAAGAAAGGTTCCGTATTCCGCAGTTGCGGAGCAGGCGGTAATCGGCTCCATGCTCATTGATCCCCGATGCGTACCGGATGTCATTGAGAAAGTGAGCGCAGATGATTTCTATCTGAAACAGAACAAGGACGTTTTTGAGACCATCTACCAGATGTTCGCCTATTCCCGCACGATTGACCCCGTCACCGTTGTTAACGAAATGAAGGTGCGGGCTGTCCATGATGATAATACGGAGAGCTACCTCGCCGAAGTAATGCGTCTTACGCCGACTGCCGCCAATGTGCTGGAATATGCCGCCATTGTGCGGGACAGGGCGATGCTCCGCCATCTCGGAGAGGCGGCGGATGAAATCAACTCCATGGTCTACGAAGGCGCCGGAGAAGCCGATTCCGTGCTGGAGGCTGCCGAGCAGAAGATCTATCTGCTTCGGCAGGGCAGAAATGTCGGCGGGCTGGTTCCGGTCTCTTCGGTGATCAATACGGTTTTTGATACGCTTTCGGAATATGCGGCCACCGGCAGCAGAATTCCGGGCCTCTCGACCGGCCTGCCGGATCTCGACAGAATGATCCTCGGCCTCAACAAGTCTGACTTTATTCTGATCGCCGCAAGGCCCGGTATGGGCAAAACCAGCATTGCGCTGAACATCGCGCTGTATGTTGCCATGGTTCTGAAGAAGACGGTCGCGTTCTTCTCCCTGGAAATGTCAAGGGAGCAGCTCGTCACGCGGCTTCTCTCCAAAGCGGCCATGGTGCCCTCCCAGAATCTGATGACCGGCCAGCTGACCGACAGCCAGTGGCGCTCGATTGCGGAGGCTGCCCAGCAGATGAGTGCTTCCGATATCAGGATTGATGACAATCCGTCTGTCACGGTTTCTGACATGAAGGCTGCGTGCCGCCGGATCAAGGATCTCGGCCTCGTCTGTATCGACTATCTGCAGCTCATGTCGTCCGCCGGCACCAAGAATTCCTGGGCGGATAACCGCCAGCAGGCTGTCAGCGAAATCAGCCGCATGCTGAAAATCATGGCAAAGGAATTAAACGTGCCCATCATCTGTCTTTCGCAGCTGAACCGTGCTGTGGAATCACGGCAGGACAAACGCCCGCTGCTCTCCGACCTGCGGGAATCCGGTTCTATCGAACAGGACGCCGATGCGGTTATTGCACTGTACAGGGAAGGCTATTACGTCAAGGAGGCGGAAAATCCGAACCTTGCCGAAGCCCTGATTCTGAAAAACAGGCGCGGTTCTACCGGCACGGTCTACCTCAACTGGATGGCGGATTATACCTCCTTTACCTCTTATGAGGCCAACCGTGACGAAGACGATTATTGACGCCATCTCCCGTTCCGGCCTGATCCGCCCGGGGAGCAGGATCCTCTGCGCGGTTTCCGGCGGGGCGGATTCCATGTGTCTTCTCCACGTCCTTTTCTCCAACCGGGAAGCATTCGGCATTTCTGTTTTTGCCGCCCATTATAACCACTCCCTGCGCGGGGAGGAATCGGAGCGGGACTGTGCTTTTGTCTCGGATTACTGCCGGGAACACGGCATTCCGCTGCGTGTGGGAAAAGGCGACGTTGCGGCATTTGCCGCCTCCCGGGCCACAGGCATTGAGGAAGCGGCGAGAACATTGCGCTATGCCTTCCTGGAAGAGGCAGCTGACGCTTTTGGCTGTACGGCAATTGCAACCGCCCACAATCTGGAGGACAATGCCGAAACCGTCCTTTTCCATCTCCTGCGCGGCAGTTCCTTGATGGGCCTTGCGGGAATTCCGCCTGTCCGCGGCAATCTGATCCGCCCCCTGCTTAGTGTATCCCGCGCTGAGATTGAGGCATATCTTGCACAGCAGAAGGTCCCTTTTGTGACTGACAGCTCCAATCTCTCGGATGCCTATGTCCGCAATCAGCTCCGCCATCAGGTGATGCCGG
>JAGCAN010000102.1 GCA_017652685.1 Oscillospiraceae bacterium | reverse complement strand
TGGGCCTGTACTTCCCAGCTTGTGCGGTTGTTCCCATCCTTGTCCTGCCACTTGCGGGACTGAAGCTGACCGGATACCACGACCATGCGGCCACGGTCCATATAGCGCTCGACAAAGTCGGCAGCACCCCGCCAACATACGCAATCTACGAAATCTGCGACCTTCTCGTCACCGTTCTTGTAATCCCGGTCCACTGCAATCGTGAAGTTGCAGACGGATACACCGCTCTGCGTGGTCTTCTTCTCAGGTTTCTTGACCATCCGGCCCATCAGCACAATGTGGTTCAAACTCATTCAGCAATTTCCTCCTGCTTCTCTTCAGCCGGTGCAGCCGTTTCCTGCGCTGCCTGTTCATTCAGCTTCTTGCTGCACTCACCGCACAGCTTCTTCCCGTAGCGTTTCTGGTTGATCCCGGCGATCTGCTCCGCACTGAACTGCCCGATCGCCTTGATCTCGCGTCCGCAGCTCTCGCAGATGATCGGTTCAGCCTTGGCAGCAGACGGAATCCTCGCCCTGATCCGAATCCCGTCGATCTTATCCCCGGTGCTCGGATCGCGCACGTTGTGATCCAAGAAAAGTTCAATGCGCTTCCCGACCAGAGCATCGGCAGTGACTGCCTTGTACAGCTTCCGCAGCGTCTTCCGGTTCGTCGCGTTCACAATCAGCGGACGCACCTTCTTAATACCCGGTACGCTGTCTTCCTGAAAGACGATGACGTCCTTGTTCTCCTTGCCCCTCTGGAGCGTCACAGACCCGTTGTACAGCGCCGCAATCGTCAGGACCGGATTGCTGTCAGGATCAAGGTCCTCCGCGCCAAGGTACTCGCTGTCTCGCATCGCACCAAGCCTCTCGCTGCCTGTCATGGGTTTCAGCCTCTTCAGTTCGTCTGGAATAAACATGCTATTTCCTCCTTTTATTCATCGCCTCTGCCCATCCAGCTCGGCAGAGTCAGTATGTTCGGTTCATTCACGACCCCAAGGTATCCGGGCCACACATCCAGTGATTCGCAGCTCACATACGTTCCGATGTATTCCCGGAACAGATCGTACCCGGCAGTGATGAAGTCCATGTCCATCTCGAAGATGTTCACGCTGTACGGCTCTGTCTTCTCCTGCACGATGAAGATAAATCGCGGATGGATGACCTCACCTTCGGTCCCGCCCATCACGATCTTCTCTGGATACTCCGTCCAGTATTTCCGCTTGCCGGTGTCCGGGTCCCTCTTCCACCGTCTTTTCGGCTTGCCCTTGATCAGACGCGGACACATATCGTTCTGGATCAGTCCCTCGCTGTACATGGCAGCTTGAAGGTAGTACCCATAGTTCGTCACATCCTTCAGGAACGACCGGTAGCTTGCGTCCATCGCCGTTTTGTAATCGACAATGACCGGCACTCCGTTCTCGTCCCTGTACCAGCTGTCCAGACGGCACTTGCACTGCACGCCGGTGTCTGGATCAGTCCAGAAGAACGGTTCCTCATGTCTGCCCTTCAGAAGCACGTTCACCAGCGGATTGAGCCTTGCCGCAGAAACCATCGCCATTGCCTGTTCATAGGTTGCCGCGTCTACCACGGTCTTATCGTCTGCCTCTGCTACGAACGCTTCCCATAGCTCCTTCCCGGCCTTGGTGCGCTTGTCCACCGCAGGAGCTACCGCGAAGTCCGTGTCGAAATCGTCCGGCTCCAGCATCAGCTTGTGTGCGACCTGACCAAACAGCAGCGCTGCCGTCGGTTCTGTCGGGTGCTCTTTCCGGTACTTGAAATACTCCGGTGATCTGTGAAACCACCACAGTTCAGAACGGCTCAGTGCGGGATGGCTGCGATACTCTTGCTCTGTCACTCGTCTTCTTCCTCCTCTTCCTCAGATTCTGTCACGCAGTAGAACATATTGAAGTATCGGTCATACTCCGTGATCCACGGTGCGTCCGGGACATCATTCATATCTTCCACTTCCTCGCCAGATCCTCATGCGCTTTTCGGACCTCTTCTGCCGTCATGTGCGCGATCTGGTCGAACAGCTCGTTCTTCTCCTGCGTGTAGTGCCGCAACCTTGATTCATACGGCATTGCCCGGATCGCTCTGTCAGTCAGTGCTGTCATCTTTTTTATCCTCAATGATCTCACCCACAAGGTTTCCTCTCTTATCCCTTACGACGCGAAAGCTCTTGCCTGTCAGGGCTTCGAGCGCTTCCTTGAATTCCTCCTCGGAAACCTCGTTTTCCTCCTCTTCTTCATAGCTCCGTCTTGCACCGACAAATGCGATCACCATCAGCAGCACGACCACCGCAATGATTGCAATCAGGAAACCAAACCAGAATGCGTTCACATACATCATCCGCATCCTCCTTTACTTATTTCGTGTCTTGTACAGGAACTTGTCTACCCGTCTGGAGTTCCCAGCGATAAACCCGCCGACGATCTGTCCGCGTCTTACCTCTTGCCTGATCGCAGCTTTCGCCTCTCCAAACGTCTTGTCCCATTCTGCCTTGTCAGGACAGCTCCCGTGACATCCCGGATGCCGCTTCGGTGCTACGCATTCCCGGCACGGGCAGTTATCGTACATTCCCACGGTCATTCCTCCTGCCTTCCGGTGATCCTGTCACGATCATCTTCGCGTCGATCCCAAGGACTTTGCACACACGCACCCTCACGTCCTTCGGCCATTCCTCTGGAGCCTTTTTCGACGCCAGCTGTCGGAGACTGTCCCCGGAAATTCCTCCTGCCTTAAGCGCGATGTCCTTCCACTCCAGCCGCATCGCGCGCTTCCGCTCCAGTATCGCTGCCATCAGCCAGTCGATTTCTTGGTTCTTCGGTTGGTCGAACTTTGTCCTTGGCATTCCGCTTTTCCATCTCCTTCCTGATCACTCTCATCATGAACTTGTAGCTCTCTTTGTTCATCGTCGGCGTCCCCGTGCTCTGTTTGGAACCCGTATAGCACCTGCTTGCTCTTGCCATCACGCCACCACCACGATCTCATATCTCGGATAGGCGAACGCAATCACAGGCTGCTTCGCAACGATGTCGTAGATCTTCTGCCTGTCAGAACAGTCGCTTCGCATCAGAACTTCAATCAGTTCTGCCTTGTCTATCAGTTCCACACGTCCGTTATCATCCATTTCAGACCTTGACCTTTCCTCTCTCATCATTTATAATGAAAGAACAACCAGTATTTCCCCATAACCGCTTATCGAAGTTGCCGCTTCGACAGGCGGTTTTCTTACTTAATGTCAACAATGTGATACCTTCCGTAACCGCTGCTTCTGCCGGAACCAATGCCAAGAGAGAAACCGGCGTAGTTTACGATTGTTGCGATTTCCGTGTCAGAGTAGACGTTAGTCGTAAACTCTACGGGGATCTCTGCTGTCCAACCGACAAAGTGATTAAGTCTTGTCGTAACCGGTGCTCCACGCTTCGGACTCATCAGGCGTTCGTCCAGTCTCCACTCTGCAAACTTGATCGGGATCAGACCACCGCTTGCAACGATGTTCACAGCAGAATCAAATTTGGTGCTGAACTTGTCAATCTCCTGACGGACAACAGCCTGTCCCCAAGATTTCTTCAGCCCAAAAGCGGTGATGCACGGGGCGTTCGTGGCAAGCATCTGATAGAAAAGCTCCTCTGTGCATTCGGCATTGGTGTCTTCAACAGGAATGCCGTCGCGCCAGTGCATGGAAGTGATAATGTCTTCCCACTTGTTCTTGTGCTGAGACTCCCAGAGCGCCTGTGCTTTGCGATCATCCGCAAGGAGCTGGCGGGTGTTGCTTGCATTCATCTTGTTGAGAACAAGATCACCCTTCCCCTCAATAACGATAGTTGCGTGTTCGACCTTGATCTCCTTAAGGACGATTTCTTCTGTTTTTTTGTTTGGCATGTTTTTTCTCCTTTCAATTTTGAGTCATAGACTCTGCGAAAGAATGAAGTGTTTTGTATTGACGTGATGTGTTCTTTAGTGACGTATTAAATGCTGATGTATGAAAGAATCTTCATTCCTTCGCACGGCCTATGACCGTGCTTTTCTGTGTTATGTATTTTGCTATTCTGTTCTCGGCTTTCCTGTGGTAGAATATGGTGTTTTGTTATGACTTAGGTTTCACAACCGTGTGAAACACTGACGTGTAAAAATGAATAACATGACATGATCTGTTCTATGGTGTAGTGATCTTTGCTCTTATGACTTGTCTTATTGCATATTTTTCTGTTCAGTGCTTCGCAGAGCTGTGAAACTCTGCATACTGTGTTTTGCTATTGTGTTTTGTATTATCGTTTGGTGATTTGTGTTGCTCGTAAGATTTGATCTGATCAATCTATCAGTTCAAGAATGTAGCTCAACTCTTGGAGAGCCGCATACTTGATCTTGAACGCATGAAGTTCTGCCAATGCCCTTTGCAGCAGTGCCTCATATTCCGACTGAACTTTGAATGTACGCTCCGGTATCTTGTACCCGCCAGTGCTGTCAGTCTTGTTAAATACTCGAACCGGAGCTGGCGTTGGTTCGTCTTCTGAAACTTCTCTTTTAAAAACAATCTCGCTTGTTAACCGTCTTGCTTCCCATAAACGATATTTATCGGCGGCAACTTCGTTGTTCCACTCAAAGCATTTATGAAGTTCTTTTGACTCGTCTCTGGCAGCATCGACAATGTCTCTCGGAGTGAACTCATCTCCTATGTCGCACAACTCGTTATATACTTTTTCGACATCTGCCTTATATAACCCCGGCGTTCTCCAGACTCTTATAAAATTTTCGGCCATTATTTCTCCTTTCAAATTTCCGGTGAGCATGAGTGAATGCTTTGTTCTGTTCTGTAGTATCTTGTCGTTTTCTGATTGGCCTTGATCGATATTATTGTGACATTCGTGCTTAACAAAGCACTCATTCATACTCACCGATATTAGAATTTTTTATTCACTCTTCTGGTTTTCCAGTTCAATGATCTGCGCTACTGGAATCCCAAACACAACTGAAAGTTTTGCGGCAAGGGCAACATCCATCTTTTTCTGTCTGTCACCGTTTTCGATGTAGTAGTAATAAGACTCGGAAACATCGATCTTTTTCGCCACTTCAAGTTGAGTCATACCTTTTTCTTTTCTCATGGTAGCCAGCCAATCCCTCATTGTTTCACCTCCCTATCAAAATTCGCTTCACTCAAAGTGAAGTCTGAAGAGAGAATAACACGAACTTCACCCGTTGTCAAGTATCTAAAAAAGAAAGACAGCTGAAGGTGAAGTTGTAATATTTTGTAATTCACTTGACATTTAGTGAAGTTTGCATATAATGGAATATTGAAAGGAGGTGCTTACGTGGAAAACCTGAAAAAGATCAGAAAAGCGAGAGGCTTAACCTTGAAAAAACTTGGAGAAATGACCGATGTTTCTGAAAGTATGATTCAAATGGTCGAATCTGGAGCAAGAAGTCCAAGCTTTGAATTGCTTCTTAAGCTCGGTGAAGCGCTTGACTGTTCTGTTGATGAACTTATAGACATAAAAAGAGAACCCGATTCATCTGACAATGAACCGGATTCTGATCGTTATAATATGTCTGATAAGGATTTGCGGTTTGTTAAATGGTTTCGTTCTCTACCTCAAGAAAAGCAGAAAGCAATCCTAATTTCTCAAGACGCACCAGAAGATCTGCTCTAAGTATCGGATCATAGATCATTCGCAAAAACTGTTTATCTTCTTCTGTGATCTTCATTTGCATCCACTCCATTCGTAATTTACTGTATTGATAATAACATAAACTGTGTCCACAACTTTGGACTGAATTGAGGGAACCGCGCCAACTGAGAAAAGTATAAAAAGGTGGGGCCAGCCAGTCGAGCCGCCAAGCTTCCAGCCAGCCCCGTTCCTTTAGGATGGTTAAATCATATCAGATTAGTGGGAACTATACAAGTTTCATCTAAGGCTAAAGGAGTCTTATCTATGTGCTATGAACCATCCACGCATGACACTATTGTATTCAAAAATACTGTCACGGAGGAATCATGCATGGATTTATCGTCCAAACAAGAACTCATTAAGCAGTTGAAAGAAGCAAAACTCAGAGAGGAAGTAACTTACCCACGCTTGATTGAAAGAATGGAAAGCAAAGGGAAATATGTATCGTTAAGTACGTTGCATAGAGTGTTTGCAAAAGATGCAGAGGAAAAAGCAGGAAGCTTCAGTCTTGAGAACACTCTGATGCCTATAGCAGAAGCTTTACTCAATGCAGAGGATGTACCAACCATAGAAGATTCTCCGTGTGCAGCAGAGATCACCGCGTTGAAAGCAACCATTCACGCTCAAATTGAAGAAATAGCACGACTTCATGAACTTAAAGATCATTTGGAGGAAAGGATTACTTTTCTACTGGATCAGATTGCGAAAAAAGATGCCCGAATGGATCAAAAAGATGAGATCATCAAACGCCTGATGGATAAGTG
>JAGCAN010000101.1 GCA_017652685.1 Oscillospiraceae bacterium | reverse complement strand
GCCCGGCATGATACTGGCCGGGCTATACACATCTGCAGCGCGCACAGCCTGTGAGCTTCGGTCATTACCTTATGGCTTATGCGATTATGCTGCTGCGCGATCGTTCGCGGCTTCTTGACTGTAATGGGCGGATGAACTGCTCACCCATTGGCTGCTGTGCTCTTGCCGGTACAACCTACGACACGGACCGGCATCTGGAGGCGGAGCTCCTCGGCTTTGACGGGATTTGTCACAACAGTCTTGACGGCGTGTCGGATCGGGATTTCGCGCTGGAACTGATGAGCACACTCTCGATCCTGATGATGCATCTGTCTCGTCTGGCGGAAGAGATGATCCTCTGGGCGAGTTGGGAATTCAGGTTCATCGAGCTCTCTGATGCCTACACTACCGGATCCTCGATTATGCCGCAAAAGAGAAATGCCGATATGGCCGAACTGGTACGCGGCAAGACCGGGCGGGTCTACGGCGATCTGATGGCATTGCTGACTACGCTCAAAGGCCTCCCCCTGGCATACAACAAAGACATGCAGGAGGACAAGGAGTGCGTATTTGACGCCTGTGACACTGTAAAGATGTGCCTGCGGGTATTTGCACCGATGCTTGCGACGATGACTGTGCGCACCGACAATATGCTCCGCGCTGCCCAGACCGGTTTCATAAATGCCACCGATCTTGCGGATTATCTGGTACGAAAGGGTTTGCCCTTCCGTACAGCCTCTAAACTCTCCGGGCAGCTCGTAGCCCGGTGCATGAAAGACGGGCAGGTGCTCGAAACGCTTCCGCTTGCCGTGTACAACGAATACAGTCCGCTTTTCGGGCAGGATCTTTACGACCAGATTGCCCTGAACACCTGCCTGGAAAAGCGCATTTCCGAGGGCGGAACTTCGTCTGCTTCGGTCAAAAAGCAGATCACTTATGTAAAAGAGGTCCTGAACCATGACAAAAGTATTCATTGACGGCAGCGCTGGTACCACCGGGCTGCGCATCACTGAGCGCCTGAGCAGTCGGGATGATATCGAGCTGATCAGCCTTCCTGCTGAGCAGAGGAGGGATTTAAAGGCTCGTGAAGAGGCGATCAATGCCGCGGAGATCGCTTTTTTCTGCCTGCCGGATGCGGCAGCTGTCGAGGCTGCAGCGCTGGTACACAGCAATGTTGCCGTGATTGACACTTCCACTGCCCACCGGACGGCGCAGGGCTGGGAATACGGATTCCCGGAGTTGTCGAACCGGAGGGAAAGAATTGCTGAAAGCAGGTGCATAGCCAATCCGGGCTGCCACGCAAGCGGCTTTATCGCCCTGGTGGAGCCGCTGGTAAGGAATGGGCTGATTGCACCGGATCTGGCATTGAGTTGCTTCTCCGTCACGGGCTACTCGGGTGGCGGCAAGAACATGATCGCTGACTACGAAAGCGCAGAGCGCGATAAAACACTCTCGTCTCCCCGCCAGTATGCCCTGGGGCAGGAGCACAAGCATCTCAAAGAAATGGTAAAGATCAGCGGTCTGGAGACGGCTCCGGTCTTCTGCCCGATTGTGGCGGATTATTACAGCGGCATGGCGGTCACGGTGCCTCTGTTTCGAAAAGATCTCAGGGGAGGCATACACGATCTCATTGCACTCTATCAAAGCTGCTATGCCGGGCCTGTTGTCCGATATATTCCTTATGACGGTGGAATGATCGCAGGGAATGCGCTTTCCGGTCTCGATACGATGGAAATTACCGTGGCCGGGAATGAAGAGCGGATTCTGCTCATATCCCGTTTTGACAATCTGGGCAAGGGAGCCTCAGGCGCTGCAATCCAGAATATGAACATCCTGCTTGGCCTGAAGGAGACAACTGGCCTGGTAATCGAGGAGGAAACACCATGATCAAACAGATATCCGGCGGTGTCTGTGCCGCAAGTGGTTTTCAGGCATCTGGCGTTCATTGCGGCATCCGCAAGAGCCGCACCAAAAAGGACCTCGCCCTGATTTACAGTACTGTCCCGGCTCATGCTGCGGCGGTCTATACCACCAATTTGGTCAAGGGTGCTCCCCTGACAGTGACAAAGGCGCATATCGCAGACGGATTGGCTCAGGCTGTCATCTGTAACAGCGGCAATGCCAACACCTGCAATGCAGATGGCATCGAGATCGCGGAAAAGATGAGTGCGCTGCTGGCAGACGCACTGCCGGTAAGGGCGGAAGACGTGGTGGTTGCTTCCACGGGTGTGATCGGCCAGCCGCTGAACATTGAGCCCATCGCTGCCGGGATAGCACCGTTGACAGCTGCCCTTTCGCCAGATGGCAGCGCCGATGCCTGCGAAGCTATCATGACCACGGACACAAAGAAGAAAGAGATTGCTGTGGAGTTTTCTGTGGGCGGAAAAATCTGCCGGCTCGGCGGGATCGCCAAGGGCAGCGGCATGATCCATCCCAATATGGCGACAATGCTGGTGTTTTTAACCACAGATGTGTCAATCAGTGCCCCGATGCTGCAGAAAGCCCTGTCCGGCGATATTCAGAATACCTTCAATATGATCAGTGTGGACGGGGATACTTCCACCAACGACATGGTGACAATTCTTGCAAACGGACTTGCCGGGAACAAGGAAATCACCGCTGAGGGGGAAGATTTCAGAGCCTTCATGGAAGCCCTCAACACCGTGAACGTCTATCTCTGCCGTGCCATTGCGGCCGATGGCGAGGGGGCAACAAAGCTGCTCGAATGTGCCGTTAGTGGTGCCGAGAATACTGAAACGGCAAAAACTGTCGCCAAAAGTGTCGTCTGTTCCAGTCTGACCAAGGCTGCAATGTTCGGCGAAGATGCCAACTGGGGGCGCGTGCTGTGTGCCATCGGTTACAGTGGAGCTGAAATTGACGTGCAAAAGGTGGGCGTTTCATTCCGTTCTTCAGGTGGGTGCGTAGAGGTCTGCCGCGACGGGGCTGGGGTACCCTTCTCTGAGGAGGAGGCCGCGCAGGTTCTGCACGAGAAAGAGATAGAAATTCTGGTCAGTCTTGGCAGTGGAAGTGCTGCAGCCACAGCATGGGGTTGTGACCTGACCTATGAGTATGTAAAAATCAACGGAGAATATCGAACCTGAAATGGACTTGACGAATTTTTCCAACGCCCAGCGGGCACAGGTGCT
>JAGCAN010000100.1 GCA_017652685.1 Oscillospiraceae bacterium | reverse complement strand
TCCTTCTCCATATCCGACGTGGTGTAAGCCCCCTGATAAAGGCCGAGGTTCCAATCCCGGTCATTGATCTGCTTCGGCATCATATCGCAAAGAACGATCTGCTTTAAAGCGTCGCATCCGTAGAGCTGAACATAGGTCAGTGCAACGCCCGCACCCATGGACCAGCCGAGCAACGTAATGTTTTCAAGCGAAAGCCCATGGATCAGTTCGTCAAGATCGCTTGCCAGGGTCTCCATTGTGGGCTTCTCACGGTTGGCATCTTTGCTCCCGCCGTGCCCGCGATGATCGTAGATGATGCAGCGTGCCTTCTGTTTGAGGGTGGAAACCGGTTCTTCATAAATTTCGTGCGAACTGCTCCAGCCATGCATCATGATAAGAGTTTCCGGGCCCTTTCCGGTATCTTCATAATACAGTTTTTCACCGTTTTTCAGTGTAAAGTAGCTCATGGGTTTTCTCCTTGTAAAGCGTTTAGCAATAGGCCGACATTCCTGGAGGGATAGGATCCATAGTAATTGGCTGCGGTATTATACATCCTGTTTTAACCTCTGTAAAGAGGCGGTCACGGAAAAAAGCAGTTGACTTTGATTTGGGAGCATTGTAAACTAAAATCACCCGGTGCCGTGAACCGACCGGGTGGTTTTTCATGTATATATATTTTTATAAGGAGAAAAGCAATGAACATCCAATACATCCATCCGGCCGATCAGCTTGTCATGTTTATGCAGCGTATCTACGACAAGGGAATGACCACCATGTCCGGTGGTAACCTCTCGATCAAGGATTCTGACGGCAATGTCTGGATTACACCGGGTTCTGTGGACAAAGGGACCCTGACGAGAAAAGATATTATCTGCGTTCACCCGGACGGGTCGATGGAAGGCCCCCACAAGCCTTCTTCCGAACTGCCTTTCCATCTCTCCGTTTATAAAATGCGCCCCGACCTGAGCGCTGTCCTGCATGCCCACCCGCCTGCACTGGTTGCTTTCTCTGTTGTGCGCAAGACGCCGAATCTGGACCTTCTTCCCACCGTGCGCCAGATCTGCCGTGACGTGCAGATTGCCACCTATGACGTGCCTGGCAGTGAAGCGCTTGCAGAGCAGATCGGCAAGGTGTTTGCCCGTGGCTGCGACATTGCAATTCTGGAAAACCATGGGGTCTGTGTCGGCGCGCCGGATATGTTCACGGCTTTCCAGCGTTTTGAGACGCTCAATTACACCGCACAGCTCGAAATCCTTGCCAACAAGCTTGGCACGATCCACGCCCTGCCGGAAAACGCCTACCTGAGCGGCGAAGCAAACTTCCAGGCACGGATGGATGATTTCATTCCCCATTCCTATTCCTCCGAAGAACTGGCAGCCCGCCGTGACATGATCACCCTCATCCGCCGTTCCTATCAGATGGGGCTTTTCACTGCTACGCACGGTACGTATTCTGTCCGCCTTTCCGACGGCAGCTTCCTCATTACCCCCTATGGAATAGACAGAGCCTATCTCCGGGAAGAAGATCTCGTCCGGATCAAGGCCGGCATGAAGGAAGTTGGCAAGGAGCCGTCCCGCGCAGTAGGCATGCATCAGAAGATCTATGAGGCGCATCCGGATGTCAATGCCATTCTCCTGGCGCATCCCGTGCATGCCATGGCCTTTGCCGTTACTGATGCAAAGTTTGATGCCCGCACCATTCCGGAGTCCTACATCCAGCTCCGCAACGTCAAAAAGCTCCCGTATGAAGATATCTACAAGAATCCGGACGCTATTATCAGCGAGTTTACACCGACGCATCCTGCCGCCATTGTAGAAAATGACTGCGTGATCGTCACAGGTTCCAACCTTCTCAACGCATTTGACCGTCTGGAAGTGATGGAGTCCACCGCAAACTCTATCCTCAACACCTGTGACCTCGGTGAGATCGTCCACATCAGCGATAAAGAGATTGAAGACCTGAAGATTGCCTTCAATTTTGAAGACTGACCGTTTGCCTTAAAAAAGACAGATCATGGACCAGGAGCAAAAGGGACGGCGGTTCGGGCTGCGGGCAAAGCTGAACATCATGGTTATTGCCTGCATCCTTCTTGTTGCAATCGGGCTGCTGATGATCTCTTATAGAATCTATTGCCGCAGGGTAGACAGCATGTATTTCGATTTGGCCGAACGTGCTGCGATTTATGTATCCAGAGACTATATTCCCTATCGATATGTATCACACCTGCGTGAAATGATCGATACGGATGAATTCCGCGAAGTGCGTGCCCGAGCCGTAGCTGCAGATGACCCGCAGATTGTCGAGGACTGGATGCGTAGTCAGCCACCGACGGACTATGAGGCGGAAAGTATAGCTGCTGCTGAGGCGGATGAAGAGGCCTGGGAACAGTATGCTCCCTACATGGAAATGTATACCCTCTATGGGAATTATAAGAGTTTTGCAGGATTCCTGAATGACGCAAGAGATGCATTTCATACCAGTTCAATATACCTGCAGTATGTTGAGGACGGAGTGACCTACAACCTCGTGGATCCGGACCAGAGCCTGCTGGAGATTGGCACGGCAGAAGAGCCGATCGCGGTTTTTTCCCAATACACTGGGAACGATCGTATCCCTGCTACCATCTATGAGTATGGGGACAAAAGGCTGTGCACTGCCTGTGAGCCGGTTTGGGATAACTGGAACGGTGAGGACGTGGTGTGCGGGCAGATCGGCGTAGACATCGATATGAGCGATGTGGAGCGTGAGCGCCACTGGTTTTTGCTCAACAGTGCGCTGTTCATAGCAGGGCTTACGATAGCGGCGATTGTCGCGAGTATGCTGCTGATCGGGAAGCTGGCTACAAAACCTCTGAAAATGCTGGCAGAGGGAGCTACAGGCTTTGCCAAAGGAGACGAAGGCTACTCAAAGGACGATGTGATCCGGCTGCCGATCCGATCCAACGATGAGATTGGCGATCTGTACCATGAGATACAGTTTATGCAGGAGCGCATTATAGACAACACCGACAAGCTGACCCGCATCACCGCAGAGAGGGAGCGCGTCAGCACGGAGCTGCGCATGGCGTCGCAGATTCAGAACGCCATGCTGCCCAGCCGTTTTCCCGCATTTCCGGACCGTTCGGAATTTGACCTTTATGCGAGTATGGAACCTGCCAAGGAAGTCGGCGGAGACTTCTACGATTTCTTCCTGGTGGATGACGACCATCTTGCCCTGGTGATTGCTGACGTGTCCGACAAGGGTGTGCCTGCAGCGCTTTTCATGATGTCTGCCAAGATCATCATCAATTACCGTGCACAGATGGGCGGCACGCCCGGTGAGATCCTCTCGTCGGTCAATACACAGCTGTGCAGGGATAATGAGTACAAGATGTTTGTTACGGTGTGGCTTGGCATTCTGGAATTGTCCACGGGCAGGCTGATCTGCACCAATGCCGGCCATGAATATCCGATCCTGAAGCATCCCGCCGGTACTTTTGCGCTTTTGAGAGACAGCCACGGTATTTTCATGGGGGTCAGGAAAAACGTGAACTTTCATGAGTATGAACTTTGCCTGGAGCCCGGGTCAAAGCTGTTTCTCTATACCGACGGCCTGGCGGAAGCCAACAATGAGGAAAACGAGATGTTCGGTATGGACAGGATTCTTCAGGCGCTAAACGCAAATCCGGACAGATCGCCACGGGAGCTGCTGGAAACCGTACAGAATGCCGTGGATGGCTTTGTCCGGGGCGCCAAACAATTTGACGATCTGACCATGCTGTGTGTGGAATACAAAGGCGGAGGCCGGAAATCTTTTTAAAACAAAACAGAAACAGGAACCGGGATGTACTCCTGGTTCCTGTTTTTTGCAGGCATTTTTACCCTTATGGTTTATTACTGTTCTCCCGACGGGGAAGAGAGATAGTTTTTCAGATAAACGATTGCCTGTCGGTAGCCTTCAAAGCCGAGGCCGACAAAGCTTTTGATACATGCCATCCCGGCATAGGAGATCTGGCGAAAGCTCTCGCGCTGCGAGATATCGGAGAGGTGCACCTCCACCGCAGGAATCCGCACTGCCTTCAGCGCATCAAGAATGGCAACGCTGGTATGTGTATAGGCAGCCGGGTTGATGAT
>JAGCAN010000011.1 GCA_017652685.1 Oscillospiraceae bacterium | reverse complement strand
GAAGTATCCTGGGCTGAAGGCGAATAACACAAACTCCCGGGCTGAGCCCGGGAGCTTTTCGTTGGAAAGATATCAAATATAACTTCTCCCGGCAATTTTCGTAAAACTGCACAAAAAACGTGGGCTTTCTTTCTCAATATCTCAATATTTTGTTGACTTTCTTCCACAAGTGTGTTACTATCATGCCAAAGTATTGCAAACGTTTGCAATGCCAAATAAAAACGAAAAAGGAGACAGACTATGAAGAAGTATCTTGCTATGATTCTTGCTGCTGTATGTCTTTTCGCATGCATCAGCACAATCGCGTTTGCAGATGATTCGATTGTGATCGGCATCCTGCAGGACACCACCGGCGGCACGGCAACGCTCGGCAAGTCGGTTCAGAAAGGCGTTGAGGACGCTATCGCTGACATCAATGCTGCTGGCGGAATCGGCGGAAAAGAAGTAAAGTTCATCGAGTATGACACAGCTGCCAACGTTGACACTGCCATTGCAGCTTACATTAAGGCTGTCACGGTTGACGAAGTGGACTTTATTATTGCTCCCCCGATTGCAAACATTGTCAACGGCCTCAAAGCAATGACGGCAACCTTTGACGTCCCCATGATCACGCTGGCAGTTGACCCTGCCTGCTATAAGGACGAAAGCGGTAATGTTTACAGCACTCTCTTCTGCACGCAACCCTCCACCGTTGTTCAGGGCACTATTATGGCGGAATTTGCCCTTCAGAACGACTTCAAAAACTTCGGTGTTTTCTACACGAAAGACAACTCCTATTCCGTTGCTCTTCTGAATCCGTTTATCGATACGGTCAGAGAGAAGGGCGGCGTTCTGGAGGAAGCTAACATCATCGGGTACAACAGCACAGAGACTGATATCTCCACTCTGATCAAGCCTCTGATCGATGCCGGGGTTGACGCAATCTACTGCCCGAATTACACCGCACCTCTGGTTCTCATCAAAAAGACCTGCGATCAGCTTGGCTATACGGGAGCGATCATCACGGGTCTCGATGGTGCACCCGCTTTCAATACACAGGTTGGTGCTGACTGCTCCAATGTATATTATATCAACAACATTGATGTATATGACGAGGCAACAGCTAAGATGATTGAAGAGCGCTGCTCTGAAGTCGGTGCTCCGAACAAATACTTCCTGGGCTATGACTCCATGCAGATGGCCGCAAAGATTATCGAAGAAGTCGGAACAGATGCTGCAGCTGTAACGGAAAAGCTTGCTTCCTATTCTTACACCGGCATGACGGGCGTTATAGGAATCGATCCCGAGACGCATATGCCTGTTGACGGAACACCTATGTTTATGTACAAGTATGACAATATTACCCCTGTCATGCTGCAGAAATATCCTGCCGATTAATCTGAACTGAACGAATTTATAATCGGATCGTGTCCTTTTCGTGATACGATCCGATTTTCTTAAAACACCTTGAATAGGAGGCATTCTGTCTTGTCACTTCAGATACTTTTAAACGGAATATCGACAGGAGCAGTTTACAGCCTGATCGCCATCGGATTTGCACTCGTTTTTAATATCCTGAAATTTTCAAATTTCTCCCATGGTGCAACAATGACCGCATCGGCATTTATTGCGTATTTTCTGGTAGCCTCCAGAGGATGGGGCCTTGCACCAACTTTGCTGTGCTCTGCCTGTTCCGGCGCTGTCATAGGCCTGATTGGGGAATTCATCGGATTTCGGAGAATTCTTCTGAATCATTCCGCTCCGACTTATTTCTTCGTTTCTTCCATTACATTAGGCACGTTATATGAAGGCCTTGTAACGTTAAAAACGGGAACGAATTTCTACGTTTATCCAAATTTCTTTGATGTTGCAACTGTTAAAATATTTGATGCCGTTGTCTCAAAAGAAAATATCATTATTCTTGCCATTTCTGCTGTTGCCCTCATCATCCTTGCTTTCATAATTCAAAAGACCAGTATTGGCCGGCAGATTCGAGCGGTTTCCTTCGACAGAGATACCGCAAAACTGATGGGGATTAATTCAACCCTGATTATTCAGGTTGTTTTTGCTATTTCAGGCTTCTTCGGCGGTTTAGCCGGCTGTTTCCTGGGGATTAAGTTCACCCTGACGTCAACCCTTGGTTCTCTTGTTGTAAAGGGTTTTATTTCCTCTGTCATTGGTGGGCTTGGCAGTCTAACGGGCGCTGTGATCGGGGCAATGCTTCTCGGCATTATGGAGGCGCTGTTTCTCAGTTTTTGGGGGTCCGGCTGGGCCACGATTGCATCCTTTGCTCTGATGCTTGTTTTCCTGCTCGTAAGGCCGCAAGGCATTGCGGGTAGTAACGTACAGGAAAAGGCATAAGGAGGAAGCGTCATGAAACTGTTTTTATACGTCCTTACACAGGTCTGCATAACGCTGGTCTCTGTCTGCGGAATTTACATCCTGACAGGATTAACCGGGATGTTTTCTCTCGGTTCTGCCGCCTTCATGGCAATTGGCGCTTATGTGTCCGGTTTGCTCGTACTGAAAGCTGGGTTGAACATGTATGCTGCTTTTGCAGCTGCCATCATTTTTTCCGTTGGCATTGGCTACATTATAGGGTTTCCCATCGTTCGGCTCCGCAGAGACTATATATCACTGGTAACCTTGGGATTCGGAGAATCCATCGCACAGCTGATCCTGCTTTTGAGCCAATATACAGGAGGCGCATTTGGTCTGATTGGGGTTCCGAGAAGAGTTGATGTCTGGTTCACTCTTGTTTCGGCCGCCCTTGTAATTGCTATCACTGCATTCTTTAAAACAAGTAAATTCGGCAGACAATGTATCGCCGTAAAAGGGGACGAACTTGCCGCACAGGCTATGGGCATCAACGCATCTCGCGTAAAAATGACGGCGTTCCTGATGAGTTGTGCCCTGACGTCTTTTGCAGGCTGTCTGTATGCGTTTTACGATGGTTATGTCGGTCCCACTGATTTTGGCTGG
>JAGCAN010000010.1 GCA_017652685.1 Oscillospiraceae bacterium | reverse complement strand
TGCCCATCACCTCGGCAACCTGTTCTTCGCTCCCCTCTTCCATCTGATGTTCGGTGTAGATGTCGATGTAGTCGGTTTGGAGCCGCCGGAGAGAGCCTTCGATATCCCTCCGGATTCCCGCCTCGGAAAGTTTTCCTTCGGGAAATTCCTGGCCGGGGAGCGGAGATGGCCAGAATTTGTCGGAAATCACGATCCGGTCCCGCGGCAACTCTTTAAGCGCCTTTCCCAAAAATTCCTCATTCTTGAAATAGGAATACATTTCGGCGGTATCGAAAAACGTGCAGCCGAGCTCAAAAGCCCGGTGAACCGCCTTGATACCGTCCTTTTCGGACGGTCTGCCCCCGTAGGCATGGGTAAATCCCATACACCCCATACCGATCGCCGACACTGTGATTCCGCGAAGTTTTCTCGTTTTCATTCCAGCACCCCCGATTTCCTTACATCTTCTTGCCAAGTTCATAGGCTTCATTCATGTATCTGCTGCGTCTTGTCATTTCCGGCGTGCCGCAGCCCTTTCCGATCACCATGCCTTGGTCCATGAAGTTCATGTACTCGCAGATCCGCTTGTAGCAGGCTTTCACCACGTCAAACACGGAATCTGAATTGTCCCAAGCTACAGCAATCAGTGCGGTCTTCTTATGCATTCGGGCAAGTTCGCCTGTGAAGCTGTAGAAGCGGTCAATAGCCGCTTTCAGCTGCGCAGGCCAGTTGAAGTAATAAACCGGCATGACAAAGACCAGCATGTCCGTCTCCCGTATCATCCCCTTCAGTTTGTTTTCATAATCGTCCTTCTGGACACACGGTCCGCTCATGCCGCAGTGATTACATCCAAGGCAGGGGCGGATATCCGAGCGGATCACGTCATATTCCGTGATTTCGTGCCCGCTTTCCTTTGCACTGCGAATGAACTCATCCGCAAGAAGGTTTGACGAACCTTTCTTGTTCCCGCTGCTTTTTAAAACAAGTATTTTCATCTTGCGATGCCTCCTTCCAATGTCTTTAGATTTGGATTTCTTTCTGTTAAAGCGGAGTTTCTCTTCCATCTGCCGCTTAAGTAAAATGTCCACGTAATCAGAAAGCCCATTCCGAAGCCGAATATTCCATTCCACCATATGATGGAATATCCGAGAAAATGACTGTGTCTGAACAGATATGTTACAAACACTCTCACACCCAGTGCTCCGCAGGCCACGATCATCGGGAAGCCGCTGTGTCCCGCCCCCTGGAACACTCCAAACAGAGGGATGTATACGGACAGGACGATGTTAATCAGCGCGATTGCCCGGAGATGGGCAAGACAGTATTCAGCGGCGTTCTCGCTTAATCCAAATAGCGATATGATGTTACCCGCAAAGATCCAGATGAGGGCGGATATCATGACCGTCATAATGAATGAGATCACGATCGTCTGATTGGCACCCTGTTTTACCCGGTCCATCTTCCCTGCGCCGACGTTCTGTCCGGCATAAGTGGCAAGCGCGGTCTGGAAAGCGGTACAGGGCAGATTTACATACATTTCTATCCTCTGTCCTACGGTATAGGACGCCGTCATGACCTGACCGAACCCATTCACCGCTCTTTGGATGAAGGTCAGTCCAAAAGAAACAACGATAAGCTGAAGCGAGATTGGAAATCCCACATTTACCGTTTGTCCGACCATTTTACCGTTCCATTTATATTCATTCAGGGAAAAGCGGAA
Organism: Oscillospiraceae bacterium; assembly: GCA_017652685.1. Taxonomy (GTDB): domain Bacteria; phylum Bacillota; class Clostridia; order Oscillospirales; family Oscillospiraceae; genus Limivicinus. The sequence goes on along the minus strand of JAGCAN010000010.1, from coordinate 3,107 downwards.
AACCGGGTACCTTTTCGACATATAGATGTATGCTGCCGCGAAGGACGCAGCCTGAGAAATGACCGTTGCGGCAGCGGCTCCCGCAACTCCCCAGTGAAACCCTGCCACAAACAGCACGTCAAGTCCGATGTTCATCACGGAGGAAATCAGAAGAAAGTACAGGGTGGCTGCGCTGTCTCCCACGGCTCTCAGGATTGCCGCAAGGATATTGTAGCCGAACTGGAAGATCAGCCCTGCCGCATATATCCTGAAATACACAACCGTCATATCAAGGATTTCTTCCGGAACATCAAGAAGATAGATATATGCGGGACGTGCAACGGCGATTCCGGCGATGGCCGCGATCACACCGAGTATCATCAGAAAGAGAATGCCTGCGGAAGCGTTAGCCCTTACCTGTCTTTCATTCCCTGCTCCGTAATGCTGTGCTACCACAACGCCGTTCCCTGCCGAAAAGCCCGTCGCGAGCGCAAGGAATAGGAATGCAAAACTTCCTGTGGTGCCAACAGCGGAAAGAGCCTGCTCCCCGCAAATCTTCCGACGACGATGGTATCCACTGTATTGTAAAGCTGCTGAAGCAGAGCTCCCGCCAGTACCGGAAATGAAAAGAGCAATATATGTTTCCAGGGTCTTCCCTCTGTCATTGTCTTCGTTTTTATCACCGTTTCCCTCACCACCATCCAAACATGCTTCTGTCCGTATCAAGAGCAGACAGATGATCCATGTCTTCCTGTGTCAGTTCAAAATCGAGGATATCCCTGTTCTCCTTCATGCGCTCGATGTGCGTAGACTTCGGAATAATCACGATACCCTGCTGATAGAGAAACCGCAGACCAACCTGGGCATGACTCTTGCCGTATTTCTCTCCGATCTCTTTCAATACCGGGTTGCGGAAGAAGCCATTTTGTCCGCAAGCAAGAGGCGACCAGGATTCATGCACCGTTCCGCTGTTCGCAAGGAGACTGCGCATCCCTTTCTGCTGGCGGAACACATGGGTTTCGATCTGATTGACCGCGGGGACAATCTCCGCCGTTTCCAGCAGGTCCCTATAATTCCTTTCGAGGAAGTTCGCCACACCGACGGCACGGAGTTTTCCGGCGCGGTTTGCTTCCTCCATCGCACGGTAGATTTCATGAAAATCGCCTGTCGGTTCATGGATCAGGAGAAGGTCAATGTAGTCCATTTCAAGGGCTTTCAGGGAACCATCGATGGAGCAAACCGTGTCCTTGTAGCCCCTTCCGCCCCAGAGCTTTGTCGTCACAAATACCTCATTTCTCGGGATGCCGGAAACCTTGATCGCCTTGCCCGTGGCTCTTTCATTCCCGTAGCATTGTGCAGTGTCCACTAACCGGTATCCGACCGAGAGCGCCTCACTGACGCACCGCTCTGCGATCGATGGTGGAATCTGGTAGACGCCGTAGCCGATTCTCGGCATTTCGATCCAGTTGTTTAGTCTCACTGTGCTCTTCATATCCCGAACCGCCTTTCCGACGAAAAATATTCTCAGGTTCTATTCATATTTTACGCAGTTTTGCTATAATGTCTAATACGAAATTTGTTAGGAGGTCATAACCGGATGATTATGCTAAACAATAACCTGCGGATATTCATCACCGCATCGGAACTGGAAAGTCTCACGGAGGCGTCGAAGAAGTTGTATGTGTCCCAGCCTGCCGTCAGTCAGGCGATAAAAAAGCTGGAAGAAGAACTGAATGTGAAACTGTTCATCCGTAACAAGCGAAACAAGCTGACCTTGACGGACGTCGGGAAAGAAATCCTCGCGCTGGCTTATAAAATGTCAGATCTGGAAGAGCGTCTGTATCAGACTGCGTACGAGGAGAATCATCTGATGGGAGGCATTGTCCGAGTGGCTACGGTGCCGCTCGGCGCGTCGCTGATTCTTTCCCGTGTCCTGCCCATATTTAAAAAGCAGTTTCCCGGCGTATCGGTGGAACTGCTCGAAGGCGCTCCTTTGGAAGTGAAGAATATGGTCTTGAATTACCGGGTTGATCTCGGCATCAGCACCTCGCCGTATATGGATATGCAGCATAGGCCCCTACTGCAGGACAGGATGATATCCATAAGCCGGGACAAGTCGGAAATAATCGACCTCAAAAAAGAAACTTCCGATCTCGTCCTTTGCCGCGTGGCGCGTGACTCCATCGTTGAACAGCTTGCCGGACAGAACATTGACCTCTCCCATAGCCTGGTCGTAGACGCTGCCAGCACACAGATCAATATGATTGCAGAAGGTAACGGCAAAGGCATTATCTCGGAGCTTATGTTGTCAACCATTCCGAGCGGACTGGTGCGTGGCACCGTACTCCCAAAAATGGAGATGGAAATAAGTCTTATCGCCCACGATTTCGGGGAACTCTCCACTGCCGCCAAAGAAATGGCAAGCATAATTTTAGCGAGGAAAAAATAAAAAACCTGCTACCTTCGTCATGAAATCCGCTTATCTTAGGCACTCTGTTTTATCGGCCCCCTTCCCCCGCATAGCGAGCTCCGCTTTTGGGGTTCACGTCACTGCCTTTGAAGTCTGAGCCGGACAGAAAACGAGCTCCCGATCATCGGATGATTTCGGTGGCCGGAAGCTTTTGGCATTATTTCATTGTCAGAGTAAGCGTCACATTCCCGTTTCCAAGGATTTCCGTCAGTTCGTCAGCCGACCTGTCCGATATCTGTCCAAGCCGTGTATATGACCATGAATTAGAACCATAGAACAAAACAATTTGATTCCCGGAGTAAAGGACGATATCGCCTGCAGTGGTAGTTGTCTGCACATCGTTTTCCGGCAGGCTTGTTCCTATGAAACCGACCTGCTCAAAACCTCCGTACATGGACATCCGAATATTAAGAGGCTGTTCCGAAACAAGATCGCGCAGAGCCGTGACAGATTCATTCTCCTCCCACAAAACGGACATTGGCTGCCCGTCGATTTTGAGTATCAGTTCGGTTTTCATCGGAATATCCTTCGTTGTCGGAAACGGTTGGCTTTCATGTTCTGCAGGTGGTTACGCCTCCGTTTCCGCACTTTCGCAGTGCGCAGGAAGCGCCGTCTCTTCCTTAACGGCACCGATTGAACCGGTGCCGTTTGTTGACAT
>JAGCAN010000099.1 GCA_017652685.1 Oscillospiraceae bacterium | reverse complement strand
CATCTGTGCAGCAAGTTCCTCACTGCTGCTCTGGACAACCAGTTCTTTTCCCTGATAGGCAGTAGTGGCCATTCCCAGGCAACCGGATAAGGCAACATCAGCGCGGACATCTATCCTCTCTGCCGTCTGATCGGAAATATCCGAGACGATGATGTGCCAGTTGCCGTATCTGCGGATTGCTTCGTCGGTCTGTGATTTCAGGCTCATATCCGCCATTCCGAAAATTGCCGTGACCAGCATAACCGATACGGCAATGCAGATAACTGTGAGCCGGTTTTTCTTTTTATGGACTTTTGCGTACTCGGAAACAAGGTCAAGGTAACTCCTCATCCGGTACACCTCCCAAAGTCAGTCAGTACACCATCCGATACCTGCAGGACCCGATCCGCTGCAGATGCTATACTGCGGTTATGTGTAATCATAATGATTGTCTGCTCATAGCGTTTTGATGCGTTTTTCAGAAGGCCAATTACCTCCCCGCTGTTATGCGTATCAAGGTTTCCCGTCGGCTCATCGGCCAGGATCAGCATGGGGCGGGTAATGAGCGCCCGTCCGATGGCTACCCTCTGCTGCTGAGCGCCGGACAGCTGGCGTGGGAGATGGTGGCGCCGTTCTTTCAGATTCAATACTGTGAGAATTTCTTCTACATAGGCCTGATCCGGCTTTTGATAATCAAGCAGCACCGGAAATGTGATATTCTGTTCCACATTCAACTCTGGGATCAGGTTGAACGCCTGGAAAATAAAGCCGATATTGCGGCGCCGGAAGATCGTGCGCTGCTCATCTTTCATGTTGAAAATCTCCTGTCCGTCAATCAGCACCTTGCCGGTTGTCGGCGTGTCCAATGCGCCGATCATATTCAGCAGAGTGCTTTTGCCGGAGCCGGATTCACCAACCACAGCAACAAATTCCCCTTTGGGGACAGAAAAACTGACGTTCTTTAACGCATGAACAGCGGTTTCTCCTGTGCCATAGGTTTTGCTGACAGATTTTACCTCTAACAAATTCATGTTCTGCCTCCACCAGATTTATTCGCTTCGTTTGTGCATCGGAAAAAGCAGCATTTCACTGACACGGGAAAGGAGGTAAAGACCCCCGGAATTCCGGGATGCGCCGCCCTGATCACCGCACCTCCGGCAATTCTCTGAAATTGAACAAAAGGCATAGATGTTATCCCACCTTCCTATAAAGTCGGCTGCGTCATGCTCATGGCGTTTTCGCAACCGCTTTCAGCAGAATAACATCTATACCTTACTCTCAGGTGAATTGTACCTTACAATTCTGTAAGATTCGGAATACTGATGACGAATGTGCTGCCTTGTCCCCAGATGCTGTCCACTGTGAGATTCCCGTCATGGGCTTCTATAATTGCTTTTGACAGCGGGAGCCCCAATCCGATTCCCTGTGTGTCCTGGGAGAAACGGCTGCGGTAAAACCGTTTGAAAATATGGTGTATATCCTCTGGATGAATGCCGCTGCCATCATCCCTGACCGTGATCTGTGTCAGCCCGGCAGCCTGTTTCCATATTATTTGAATGCGGCATCCGGCAGATGTATGGTCGAATGCATTTTTCACAAGGTTGCTGATTGCCTCAACCATCCAGTCACGGTCACACAGAAGCATATCGGTATCACTGCCGGACAGGGTGATCTCTTTCTGCTCCTGTTTTGCCCGGTACGCAAAATGCAGCTCAATGTCGTTCATGATTTCCGCGACATTTTCCGGGGCCTTCTCGATCACAATGGAGCCGGCATCCAGCTTTGTGATTTTCAAAAGGTTCTGCACCAGTGTCTCAATTCGATCCAGCTCCTGCTCCGATAGATCGGCAAGCTCTTTCATCTCCGGGAGTCCTTCTGCCTCGTCCTGCAGAAGACCGTTGTAAATATTCAGAGCGGTAAGCGGCGTCTTTAACTGATGGGAAATATCAGAAATTGTACCTTTCAAGAATTCTCTGGCCTGAAATTCATGCTCTGCATGAGCGTTCAATACAGTTGCCAGGGTATTCACAGAATGAAACAGTTTATACAACTCTCCCTCATCATCACAGGTGATTCGGGCATTTTTATCTCCGGCTAAAAAAGCATCGATGGCCGATACCGCATCCTCCATAACGTCGTTTTGTTTCGAGAAGTACCTGAAACAAATACCCAGTATGCCACAGGATACCAGCACGGATAGAAGCAGCAGGGGTAAAGACAGGCTCTCCACATGTAGCCAGATGATAACCTGCGACAGCAGGAGGAAAACAGCCATAATAACGGCATCAGCGAAAAACAGCTGCCTGATTGCTCTGTTTTGTAAGATCTTCACAGGACACCTCAACGTATCACATTCCATTTGTAGCCCATGCGCCGAATCGTCAGAAGCATTTGCGGCTCACTCGGATTTTCTTCAATCTTTATCCTTAATCTCCGGATATACACAGAAAGTGTGTTGTCGTCAACATAGTTTCCCTCAGAATCCCACAGCTTATCTAAAACACGCTCTTTGGAAAGGACCATATTGGGATTTTCCATGAATAAGCGCAGCAGCTTATACTCTGCCGCTGTGAGATCTAAAAGTTCGCCATTTTTATAGGCTTGCCCATGCAACAGGAGAATTCTGATTCCGTTTGAATGGAGTTCTGTATCCGTTGTTCCGAAATCTCTGGTACGGCGGAGGAGGGCATTGATTCTGGACATGAGTACACCCAGCTTAAACGGTTTTGTGATATAGTCATCGCCACCCATATCCAGCCCCATGATAATATTCATTTCCTCGTCCGAAGCTGTTAAGAAGATAATCGGGACTTTAGAAGTCTGCCGGACCGTTTTGCAGACCTCAAAACCGGAGCCATCGGGGAGCGTAACATCTAAAATCAGCAAATCATATTTCCCATCCGTCCACATATCGTTTGCTTCCCGAACAGTTCTGGCGATTTCCAATTCATAGCCCGTTTTCAAAAAGGCAAATGACAGGCCATTAATCAGACTCAAATCATCTTCAAGCAGTAAAATCCTGTTCATGCTTCTGTTTTCTCCTTGCTTTGTTCTGCCGTCAATGGATTTCCCAGCGCCTTTAGGTATCAGCCAAACGGTTCCGGCTTTTCTGAATCAACGGTACGCCTCACGGAGAGCAGCTATAAAGTTCAGAAATGGGCCAGAGACAGCTCCGGCCCATTTTTTATGCCATAGCAGGAATACAATGATACTTCGATTTACTTTTTAATCCGACTTATCTGTTTAACCTGGCTATTGTGAGGCCTGTGGATTCATCGCTGCCTGTATTCCTGGTTCATCTTTTCTGCGGGTTAAGAGCGCCACCGTCTCGACATGAAACGTCTTCGGGAACATATCAACAGCAGCAGCCTCTTCCAGAACATATCCGAAACTGTTGAATCTGACAATATCGCGCGCAAGCGTAGCGGGATTACAGGAAATATAGACGATCCGATCCGGCGCCATGGAAGCCACATTCTGAACAGCTTCCTCATCCATTCCCTTTCTGGGAGGATCGACTACAATGCAGTTCGGCTGCAAAGCTGCATCCCGGTAATGTGCTGCCGTTTGAGCCGCATCCCCGCAAAGGAAGGTGATGTTGGAAAAGCCGTTTCGCTCTGCATTGGCTTTCGCATTCTGAACTGCTTCTGGCACAATCTCTGTAGCTGTTACTTCCCGGAACTTCTCCGCCAGAAACATACTGATTGTGCCCGCGCCGCAATACAGTTCCAGCACAGTGTCCGTCTTCCCCCGGCAGGCATATTCGACAGCCTTCACATACAGTTTCTCTGCCTGTACAGGATTGACCTGATAAAATGCCTGCGGTGAGATCACGAATTCATTTCTGCCGAGATAGTCTGTCAGGTCCGGGCTGCCGTAAAGTGTATAATAGTCTCCGCTGAGAACAGCATTTCCTCTCTCCTTATTGATGCAGAGGACGATACCTGTCAGTTCCGGACAAAGCTCCCGAAGCTCCTCTATCAGCGGCTGGGTAAATGCACCGAATCCCCGTGCCGAGATAATACAGGCAACAGCGTCTTTTGTACAGACTGCAGATCGGCAGAAGATATGGCGAACGGTTCCGGTACCGTCTTCCTCATGATAAGGGCGGATTCTGTTCCGGTTCATAAAATCACAGACGATCCGGGAAACCTTCTCTCCCAGCGGCATCTGGATCAGGCAATGTTCGACCGGCACAAGCTCATGGGTACGCTCTCGGAAAAAGCCAAAACAGGTATGCCCGTCAATCTCCGCAACAGTGAAGATTCCTTTGTTCCGATAATGAAGAGGGTTTTCGCAGCTGATAATCTCATCCGCTGTCACCGTCTGCCTGCCGATATGCTGCAGCGCATCATTGACCTTTGTGAGCTTAAAACGCAGTTCCTCTTCATAGCTCATCTGCCAGGTTGAGCAGCCCCCGCATCTGGAAAAAATCGGGCACAGCGGCTCACATCGCTCCGAAGAGCGCTTTAACAGTTCCAGACCCTTCCCGTAGACAGCTGCCGCTGTTACCTTCAGAACCTTGATGTGCCAGACTTCTCCTTTCAGCGCATTGGGAATGAAGACGGCTCTCCCGTCTATCCTTGCCACACCGGAACCTTCTGAATTATAGGCTTCGATAGTTACAATATATTCTTTGTTCTTTTTTATCGTATCCATAGTTCAGATGATAACACAACTGAAGGTACCTTGCAAGAAATGCAAAAGAACTTTCCACAAAATCATGAAAAACACTTGAAACTTCCTGATCCTTATGGTATAGTAACAAAGCTTGTTTGTAAGATTATTCGAAAGGAATGTACTATAACAATGTCTGGTCTCAAAATTTTCTTCACAATTCTTCAGGTTCTCTCCGGTCTCTGTGTTACCGTTATCGTTCTGATGCAGAGCGGCAAAAGCGCTGGTCTATCCGGTGCTGTCGCCGGTGGTGCTGATAACTTCTTTGCCAAGGGCAAAGCAAAATCCTGGGATGATAAGCTTGCCAAAATGACGAAGTGGTTCGCCCTTGCCTTTGTGCTTCTTACGCTTATCCTTAACCTGATCTGAGTTTCATGAACCTTCCCCTCTGTCATTTAAGGCAGAGGGTTTTTTCTTTGAAATATTCAGAAATCAAAATGGCCTCCCGGAGATATAATCCGGGAGGCTGGTTTTGTTTTAACTTTCTTACTAAGATTAAAGCTGCGGACCTGCTGCAACGAGGGCTTTGCCGGCTTCGTTATTCTCATACTTGACAAAATTCTTAATGAATCTGCCTGCGAGATCTTTAGCCTTTGCTTCCCACTCTGCAGGATCTGCATAGGTGTCACGCGGATCGAGGATTCCGGTGTCAACGCCCTTAAGCTCAGTCGGTACTTCAAAGTTGAAGTACGGAATGGTCTTGGTCGGAGCAGTCTTGATATCACCTTCGAGGATTGCGTCAATAATGCCGCGAGTATCCTTGATGGAGATGCGCTTGCCCGTTCCGTTCCAGCCGGTGTTGACAAGATAAGCTTTTGCACCGCTCTTTTCCATTCTCTTCACGAGCTCTTCTGCATACTTGGTCGGATGCAGCTCGAGGAAAGCCTGGCCGAAGCAGGAGGAGAAAGTCGGGGTAGGCTCGGTAATGCCGCGTTCAGTGCCTGCAAGTTTTGCTGTGAATCCGGAGAGGAAGTAGTACTTGGTCTGATCCGGAGTCAGGATGGAGACAGGAGGCAGCACGCCGAATGCATCGGCGGACAGGAAGATGACATTTTCAGCAGCGGGTGCTGCGGAGACCGGGCGAACGATGTTCTTGATGTGATCGATCGGATAGGAGACACGGGTGTTCTCGGTGACAGACTTATCTGCAAAGTCGATCTTGCCGTTTTCATCAACGGTTACGTTCTCAAGAAGAGCATCTCTCTTGATGGCGTTGTAAATGTCGGGCTCGGATTCTTTGTCCAGGTTGATAACCTTTGCATAGCAGCCGCCTTCGAAGTTGAAGACACCGTTATCATCCCAGCCGTGTTCGTCATCACCGATGAGAAGACGTTTCGGATCGGTAGAAAGCGTGGTTTTGCCGGTTCCGCTTAATCCGAAGAAGATAGCGGTATGCTCACCGTTCATATCCGTGTTAGCGGAGCAGTGCATGGAAGCAATGCCCTGAAGCGGGAGATAGTAGTTCATCATGGAGAACATGCCCTTCTTCATCTCACCGCCGTACCAGGTATTCAAGATAACCTGTTCACGGGAAGTGATGTTGAAGATAACTGCTGTCTCGGAGTTCAGGCCGAGTTCTTTGTAATTCTCAACCTTTGCTTTGGAAGCGCAGTAAACAGTGAAGTTCGGCTCAAAGGTCTTAAGTTCTTCCTCAGTCGGCTTGATGAACATGTTGCGGACAAAATGTGCCTGCCATGCAACTTCCATAAAGAAACGCACAGACATGCGAGTATCCTTGTTTGCGCCGCAGAATGCGTCGACAACATAGAGGTTCTTGTTAGAGAGCTGCTTCAGAGCGATTTCCTTGCACGTTGCCCAGGTTGCCTCGGATGCGGGATGGTTGTCATTCTTGTAGCCTTCCGTTGTCCACCACACAGTATCCTTGGAGTTCTCGTCCATAACAATGAACTTATCCTTAGGAGAACGGCCGGTGTAAATACCCGTCATAACATTGACAGCGTCGAGCTCAGTCAGTTTGCCGGCATCAAAACCGGTGAGGGAGGGATCCATTTCATCTTTGAAAAGCTGCTCATAGGAAGAATTGTAGTAAATCTCCTTCGTGCCGGTAATGCCATACTTGGTCAGGTCAAGATTTGCCATATTTTATATACTCCTTACATAAAAGATTTTACAAAACAGAAATAACAGGGGAATCAGCCGAAGACGGAGAGGAGGAAACCTGCAGCGATTGCAGAGCCGATGACGCCGGCCACGTTCGGGCCCATCGCATGCATCAGCAGGAAGTTGGTCTTGTTGTACCTGCGGCCCACATCCTGGGATACCCGCGCTGCCATCGGAACCGCGGACACACCT
>JAGCAN010000098.1 GCA_017652685.1 Oscillospiraceae bacterium | reverse complement strand
TACAAGCTGATGGCCGACAAGTGCCTGGACATGAGCGAACTCAGTTACAAAGGTGTGAATTTCAGCTTTCTTTCAAAACCGGGCCTGCAGGGTCGGAACGCCTACGATACTGCCGGGGCAGAAGCGATCCGCGGCATCATGGGCGGCATGTTCTTCACCTGCGGCGTGGAGAGCATTTGTGCACCCTGCAGCATTGACGGCGTGGATTATCCTATGCACGGCCGCATGCGCACAACGCCCGGCGAGCACCTTGGCGCAGATGCATATTGGGACGGAGATGCATATCACCTGACCGCGCACGCCGAAATGCGGGAAGCCGCCCTGTTTGGCGAGAATATGGTGCTACGTCGCAGCATCGACACGGTTTATGGCGAAAAGACCATCACTCTGACAGACACTTTTGAAAATCAGAGCTATCGGGATGAGCCGCTGATGCTGTTATACCACATCAATCTTGGCTGGCCTCTTCTCGATGAAGATCTACGGCTCTATCTCCCCACAAAGAAAGTCACGCCCCGTGACGCCGAAGCAGACGGCCATGAAGGTGCTTATGACCGGATGGATCCACCCAAGGACAGTGAACCTGAGTATGTGTTCCTCCACGATCTAAAGGCAGACGCCGAAGGCAATACCTGTGCCATTGCCGTGAATGAGAAGCTGGGGTTGGGCCTTCAGATTGCCTGGAACGTCAAATACCTGCCCTGGTTTATGGAGTGGAAATCCACCGCTTCCGGCGACTATGTGATCGGCCTGGAACCTGCCAATTCCAGTGTTTACGGGCGGCCATGGCACAATGAACGTGGTAGCGTACACCATCTGGCTCCGTTTGCAAAGGAGACCAACGTGCTGACGTTCACCATACTGGACGGCAAAGAAGAAATCAACGCCGCGCTGGCGGCGTTTGAGAATCAGTTTGAGGACTGATTCACTATAATAATCATGAAAGGTTGTGCAATATGAAACGTTCTGAGATCAACAAATGCATCAAAGAGTTTGAAGCCAGACTGAAAGAGCATCGTTTTGAGCTTCCTCCCTTCCTCAGCTTTACCCCAGAGGAATGGCAGGAAAAGGGTCACGAATATGATGAAATCCGTGATAACGCCCTGGGCTGGGATATTACAGATTACGGTGAGGGTCATTTTGACACAAAGGGTCTTTATCTGATTACGTTGCGCAACGGCAACGTGCATAACCCCAAGTACACCAAGACCTACGCTGAGAAGATCATGATGCTCAAAGAGGGCCAGATTTCTCCCAACCACTTCCACTGGAATAAAATGGAAGACATCATCAACAGAGGCGGCGGAAATGTGGTGTTCCGGCTGTGGAATGCTGACAAAAACGAAGAAGTAGACCGAGAGACGCCCGTGAAGATCTTTTCCGACGGACGTGAATACACGGTACCCTGCGGCTCTGATATCGTCCTGAAGCCCGGTCAGAGCCTGAGCCTGTATCCTTACTATTATCATGAGTTCATCATCCAGCCCGGCACAGGCTATGCCGTCATCGGCGAAGTGTCCATGTGCAATGACGACAACACAGATAACCGTTTTGAAGAGGTGCAGGGACGCTTCCCGACCATCGAAGAGGACGAGCCCCCGTATCGTCTGCTCTGCAACGAATATCCACCCGCCAAAGACTGATATCAACTTATTTGCATACCAGACTGCGAGCGCCATGGTCCGAATTCGAACCATGGCGCTCTGCCTTGTCTTATTTCAGTTACAGGTACTGGTTGAATTCCAGCTTTTCACGGTTGGGGCCGAGAATCGTAAAATACTTGACGCCGTTTTCCCAGAAGGGAAGCTGTCCCTCCTCAATCACTTCCAGGCTCATGCTGTCGGCTATCCGCCGGGCTTCATCCACGTCTGTGACATTGATGGCGATGTGGTCGACTGCGCCGTTAATCATTGCAGCTTTAAAATTCTGGTAAGTTTCAACCATCAGATTACCCAGCTGGAGAAAAGCCACCTGCTCCTCGCCATTGGCGGTGCGCAAAGCCACCTCGAACCCAAGGGACTTGTAAAAATCAATGGTCTTATTCAGGTCGTTCGTCGGGACACCGATATGCTGCAGCCCTGTTGCAATTTTGGAAAAAGCCATGTTGTACCTCCTGTGTATTTAGGGTGTAGAGAGCAATTTTGATTCTCTCTTTTACGATTATTGTAGCATAGGGGAAAAACACTGTCCAGGGGAAAACACGACCCATTGCATGTCACTGAAAAAACGAATATTATTCACTTTACAAATTATATGGCTATCTCAGAATGATCAAATTTTGAAATACCAAATAGTTAAAAATGGAAAACGATTGTTGACAGAGTCAGGTTTGTATGCTATATTTTTGTATGAAATAAACAAAGATTATTGAGCATTCGGTTTTTTCGGCTCGTTACAACTGGCCGTAAAAATAAAAAATATTTTATAAAGAGAGGTTATCTAGCATGAAGAAAATTCTTTCCATTCTCCTGGTCTTCGCCCTGGTTTTTGCTATGGGTGCCGTTGCTGCCAATGCAGAGGGCAAGGATGTTAAAGATCTGAAGCTCGGCTTCATCCTTGGTTCCCGTGAGCACGCATTTTATCTGAAGATTGAAGAAGGCATCAATGCCGCAGCTGCCGATATGGGCTTCAAAGCCATTGTTGATGAAAGCGACCTTCAGGGTGCTATTGCTACTGAGCGTATTGAAGGCATGGTCGTAGAAGGCCTGGATGCCATTTCCCTCGCCTGCAATGAGCCTGCTGCCTGCACCATCGCTATTGAACAGGCAGATGCCCAGGGCATTCCGATGTTCACCTTTGACTGCACCTCTAATGAAACCGATGTTATCAAGTGCTTTGTCGGCACCGATAACTATCAGGGCGGCGTGGTCGGCGGCGAAGCCACCATCGCATGGCTCGACGAGCTTGGCCTGAAGGAAGGCGCAACTGTTGGTATCATCGGCTATCCTGAACCCCAGAGCTGCATTGACCGTGAAAACGGCTGGATGGAAGTCATGAATGCCAAGAAGGACGAGTACAAACTGAACATTGTCAACATCGGCAACTACAAGGGCGATGCCAGCACCGCTCAGCAGCTGATGGAAGATGCATTGACCTCTTACCCCGACATGGCTGTGATCTTCACCGTTGGTGACCCCGCCTGCATCGGTGCACTGGCTGCCATCAAGGGCCAGGGTGCTTCCACCAAGATGATCGGCTTTGACGCCAACCCCGAAGCACATGAGGCCATTCTGGACGAAGTTGACGGCCAAATCTGGGTCGGCGACGTTGCTCAGGACCCGTATCAGATCGGCTACAAAATTGCTGAAGAGATGGTCAAGTATCTGACTGAAGGCACTGTAGACGAGCAGACCATTCTGATCGCTCCTTACCTGGTCGATGCTTCCAACGCTGTGAAGCCGTAACTCGGACGAAGCACGTCGGATTTCGGCAACCATATTATTGCCAAGAGGCATCCGGCATGGCAAACGCTGCGCCGGATGCCTTTTAATTTTTTACATCGGGACATACACTCCCAAAGCTAAAGGAAAGGGATGAAGAGTGTGCAGCCATATTTGCAGGCAGTTCATATTACAAAGGTCTTTCCGGGCGTCAAAGCTCTGACGGACGTATCAGTGGATTTTTATCCCGGTGAAGTGCACGCCCTGATGGGTGAAAACGGAGCAGGAAAATCCACACTTATCAAAATCCTATCCGGCGTTTATACCGCTACAGAGGGCGAAATACTTCTGAACGGTAATAAAATTGAATTCAAAGGCCCCAAGGATGCCATGGATAAGGGCATCTCGGTTATTCACCAGGAACTGAGCATTGCCAAGGACCTGACTGTGGCGGAGAATATATTTCTTGGTGAAGAAGAAACCAATGGCCTCTTCCTGGACAACCGCAGCATGAATGCGCGGTCTGACGAACTACTCAGGCAGATGAAGATGGATGCTATCATCAAGTCAACCGATGTGGCCGGGAATCTGACTGCAGCACAGCAGCAGATGGTTGAAATCGCTCGTGTTATCAATAAAAATGCAAAAGTTGTTATCATGGACGAGCCGACTTCTTCTCTTTCCGAGCATGAAATTGACGCGTTGTTTGAGCAGATTCGCATATTAAGGAGTAAAGGTGTTGCCATCGCCTATATCAGCCATCGCATGAAGGAAATCTTTGAAATCTGCGATCGGGCTACCGTTTTGCGCGACGGCTGCTTTGTGCGCACGGATCTGATCAAGGACATTACCGAGCACGAGCTGGTAGCCAGCATGGTAGGTCGCGAGATCGAAGATTATTTTGTGCATACAAAGCATACACGCGGAGAGGAAACACTGCGTGTGGAAGGTCTTTCACGCGGTCGTGAGTTTAAGAACGTCTCTTTCACCGCCTATAAAGGTGAAATCCTGGGTATTGCAGGTCTGGTCGGTGCAGGCCGTACTGAAACAATGGAAACAATTTTTGGCGCCCGCCATGCCGACAGCGGAAAGGTGTTCGTGCGTGGAAAGGAAGTTCACTTCAAGAGTCCAAAAGACGCCATTGCTAATAAGATCGGTATGGTGACAGAGGATCGCCGTACCACAGGCCTTATGCTGAAGGCCATGATTAAAGACAACGAAGTGTTGCCCAGCCTGGTTTATCATATGAAGAGCCTGGGCTTTGCCGACCAGAAGTGGATCGACAGCGTGAGCCGGGAATACGTGGGAAAGCTACGCGTCAAGACGCCCAGTGTGGAAACCATTATCGGAAATCTGTCCGGCGGCAACCAGCAGAAAGTTGTTCTCGCTAAATGGCTGATTGCTCAGTCTGAAATACTGATTCTGGACGAACCCACCCGAGGCATTGACGTCAACGCCAAATCTGAATTCTATACCCTGATGAACGATTTCGTCGATCAGGGGGGTACCATTGTGATGGTATCTTCGGAGTTGCCGGAGGTTCTCGGCGTCAGCGATCGTATTATCGTAATGTGCGAGGGCCGCGTGACCGGTGAACTGAGCCGTGAAGAAGCTACAGAGCAAAAGATCATGGTTCTTGCAAGCCAAACGGAATAACAGCCCATTTTGTGAATCAATATAGAGAGGTATAAACGATGACAGAAAATAAAACGTTGGCCAAGGGCATTAACGTCAAAGAATTCCTGATGAAGAACATGGTAGTCGTCATCCTGATCGGCCTGATTCTTGGCTTCGGGCTGGGTACCGGCGGCAAGTTCTTCTCTGCAAACAACCTGGTCAACCTGACCACCCAGATGGCAATCAATGCCATGCTGTCCGCCGGTTTGACCTACGTCATCATTCTGGGCGGCATTGATATTTCCGTCGGTTCGGTAGCCGCTTTAGCCGGTGTTATCAGCACACTGATTGCAACCAAGTTTCCCGGTCTTACCGCATGGAGCTCTATTCCGATCCTGATTCTTCCCGCATTGCTGGTGGGTGTGGTGTGTGGCTCATTCAACGGCTTTATGATCAGCCGGATGAGCGTCGTCCCGATGATTGCCACCCTTGCAATGCAGACGATCGGTCGCGGTCTGTGCTTCATTTTCTCCGGCGGTACTGCAGTTTCCGGTATCCCGAAGCCTTACAGCTTCGTCGGCGCCGGCCGCTGGCTGGCAACCGAAGGTAACCCCAACGGCTGGATTCCCAATATCACGATCTTTGTCGTCATCGCGGTTGCGATTGTCCACATTCTGCTGAGCAAGACCGTATTCGGCCGTCATGTGTATGCCACCGGGTCCAACCAACAGGTAGCTCACCTGGCAGGCGTCAACACCAAAAATACAGTGTTCCTTGGGCATGTAATCTGCTCTGTTATGGCCGCACTGGCAGGCGTTCTGAACGCTTCCAAGCTGTGTTCCGGACAGCCGGCAGCCTGCGACGGCTATGAAATGTACGCAATCGCTGCAACGGTTCTGGGCGGAACATCCCTCACCGGTGGTAGTGGATCCGTCGGTCGTGCCATGTTTGGTGTTGCAGTTATTGACGTCATCAATAACGACATGAACCTGATGCACATCAACTCCTACGGGCAGAAGGTTGTTATCGGTGCGATCATTCTCTTCGCTGTTATCCTGGATATGGCCCAGAAGAAAAAGAAGGTCTGATCGAAGCGTTGAATACAAAGGTGTGAGGTAGGCACATGCATTGGTTTGCCGAAACGCGGGAGAACTATTGTCCGCGCTGGTTCGAAGCTATGGCACAGTCATTCCCGGACAGATGGCGCACTCTTGAGGGCCAAGAGCCCAGCGCAGTACTGCTAAAACGCAAGCCCACACCGGACCGCGTTGCTGTGATCATCAGCGGTGGTGGCTCCAATGGCCCGTTTATCCCCGGTTTTGTGGGAGAGGGCATGGCAGATGCAGCCGTCGTCGGTCCGCCCTATACTGCTCCAAGCGCTTACGCACTTTATGAAACGGGCAAGGCGATCGGAAAGGAACAGGGCATCCTGCTGCTCTATAACAACTTCATGGGCGACTATCTGAACAATGACATGGCTGCAGAGCTTTTGCAGTTGGAAGGGTATGAGGTCGAACAGGTTCCGTGCTATGACGACATGGGTATGGCCATCGGCGAGCCTAAAGAGAATCGGGGCGGGCGCATTGCCATTGCTTTTCTGATCAAGATTTGTTCTGAGGCAGCACGGCAGAGAAAACCGCTGACGGAAATTGCATGTCTGGCCCGTAAGGCTATTGCCCGCTCCGCAACGCTGTGTGTGGCGGTGGAGCCCGAAAAGAATCTCGTTACCTACGGTGCCGGTTTTTCTGATGAGCCGGGTTTTCTGACCCGGGAAAATGCAACTGTAGCAGGTACTGCTGAGGAAACGATTCAGATGCTTTGCGATGATGTAAAGCCTCTGCCCGGTGAGCGCGTGTACATGCTGGTTAATCGCATGCGTATGACTAGCTATTCTGACAGTTACGTGATGGCGGGATGCCTGAAGGCAGCACTGGATAGCCGCGTGAACAGTGCGCAGATGCGGGTCGGCGGCTATATGCAGGTTATGGACTGCTATGGCTATACGGTAACACTGCTCTGTGCGGATCAGGAGATTGCTCCTTATCTGGAAGGCACGCTCTGCGGCGACGGTTTTCTGCTGTAACAGGAAGGAGTGAAATGCCCATGAAAAGGGCTGATACTGCTGCTTTGAAGGCAGCTATGCTTACGGCGGCGGACGCGATTATTGCCGCCGAACCGGAATTGACACGCATCGATAATGTTATTGGAGACGGTGACCATGGCATCGGTATGAAAACCGGTTTTACCGCCATACGTCGGGAACTGGAAAAGACGGAATATCTCAGCCCATACGACCTCTTTCATGCTTGCGGGCTCTGCCTGGTGAAAAGCATGGGCGGCTCTTCCGGGGTGCTGTTTGGTACGCTGCTGATTGGTGGGCTGGAAGCAATCAAAGGCAAGGATTACCTGGATGGCGGCGACATGTGCGCCTTCCTCAGCGGCGGTATTGATGCTGTAGTACGCCGCGGTAAAGCCAAAGCCGGTTATAAAACCATGGTAGATGCGCTGCTGCCCGCCAAGGAAGACATGCAGAAGGCTTTAGGAGAAACAAATGACATCGATCAAATCCTGGCCGCCGGTGAGGCAGGTGCACTGCGTGGCGTTGAAGAGACCAAGGCCATGCTGCCGCGCCTCGGCCGGTCAAAGGGTTTCCGTGAAAATGCCCTGGGTTGGCCTGATCCCGGTGCAGTGTCGGTTTCGGTGCTGCTGGGTGGCCTGAAAAAAGGCCTTTCTGAATAGAGCAATTAAACTGACGATTCAGTTTATCTCTTCTTATTTTTATTTCGTGATCGAGCATAGAATTTGAAGGTACTTGTTGCCTTCACGAGCACTTGGTCATGCATGAAACATGAAATGACTGTACAGCTAAAAACGAATATTTAATTTAGGAGGAATAATATACTATGGCACTGGTTAGAGTGAGAGAAATCCTGAAGATGGCGGATGCAGCCAATACCTCTGTGATCGCCTTTAACAGCTCTGACTTCAACATGATCCACTCCGTGTTCAAAATCGCGGAGGAACTGAAAAAGCCCGCCCTTGTTATGCTTGACCCCCGTCATGCAGCTCTCTGGGGCTGGGGCACTCCGGAAATCTATGCCAAAATATGCATCGAAGAAGCGGCTAAGGTAGATGTCCCTGTCAGCTTCCATCTGGATCACTGCATGGATTTTGATTATATCATGCGTGCAATTAAAGCGGGATTTCCTTCCGTCATGTACGATGGCTCCATGCTCAGCTATGAAGAGAATGTGAAAAACACTGCTGAGGTCGCTCGCGTCGCCCATGCCATGGGCGTGGACGTAGAGGCCGAACTGGGCCATGTTGGCTTTGCCGCAAATGAAACTGACCAGGATGATCTGGATCTGTACACGAAAGTCGATGTAGCTGCCCGCTTCTGCGAGGAGAGCCACTGCGATTCCGTAGCAGTTGCCATCGGCACTGCACATGGCTTCTACAAAAAAACGCCGAAGCTGGATCTGCAGCGCCTTCAGGATATCAATGCAGCGGTTGATACGCCTCTGGTACTTCATGGCGGCAGCGGCGTGCCGGATGACCAGCTGGAAAAGGCCTTCACAATGGGCATCAACAAGTTTAACGTGGGCACCGAGTATTTCTATCTCTACTACCAGACCGTGAAGGAGTACTGCCAGTCCCACGAGGATATCTTCGATATGCAGATGCTGGTGCAGGAACGACTGCAGGATTATCTGCGCAAGAAACTGCAGCTGTGCACCATGACCGTGTAATCATTCCAAAGGAATACACGAGGGCTGTCCCGAATGGGACAGCCCTTTCTGCTGTTATCAGTATTTACTTTCTCTTCTGTAGGCTCGCGCCAGAACACTATACCTCGCTTACAGATCGTTTTCTGCAATCATCCGGCTTACGGTTTCCCGCGAGATATTACCTTCCATCGGCCCGAAGGCCGCGGCATTCAGCGCCCCCGCCGCAGCGCCCATCCGCGCCGCATCTTTCAGGCTCTTACCCTCCGCCAGACCGCAGATGAAAGCTGCATCGTAGCTGTCACCCGCGCCGGTGGGATCTACCTGCGTTACTTTGTAGATGCCCATCGTTTCCGCCAGACCCTCGCGGGTATAGATCTTGGATCCTTCGCTGCCACTCTTGAGCACAATCAGCTCGAGATTATGGTTATCGGAGAAAGCTTTTTGCAGCGCTTTTTCCAGATCTTCTTCTCCGGTAATCATACGGATTTCGGAGCGCCCCGGCATAAATATGTTACAGTTCTCGTAAGCTTCCCGCACAATGTCCATAGCCTTCGGATCCCGCAGCATTTCCAGACGTACGTTTGGATCAAAACTGACTTTCGCGCCAATCCCTTTCAGCATATGCATGGTTTTCAGGATTTCCTGGCCGAACGGGATTGATGCCATCAGGGAACAGCCCATGATGTGGAAGAAACGGCAGTCATTCAGATCTTCCAGGTTTTCGGGTGCCTTTGCCATCACAGCAGGAGTATTATTAATGTGAAACAGGAATTTCCGCTCACCGTCAGCAAAGTAAGTAACGAAAGCTACCCCTGTGGATGCTGCGTCACTGACGATTACTCGGCGGATGTCCACCCCCACCTGATTCAGCCGGTCTAAGATGTTTTTTCCAAAGTCATCGTTGCCGACACCGGAGATGATACCCGTGCTGTGTTTCAGCCGTGCTGCGGTACTTGCAAAGATTCCCGGTGCTCCGCTGGGAAATGGCCCCCGGAAGTATTCTCCGGTCTCATACAGCTGCACATCTTCCTTTGCACGCATGACTTCAACCAAAAGCTCGCCCATGATCATAATCTCTGCCATAGTATTCACTCCTCTTTCTTTTTTGCGTTTCAGCGCAAGCATGCAGAGCATGCCTGCGCAATTATTCTACCAGGCAGTATAACACAATACAGATTTCGGCGCAATGCGTATTCATGAAATAGCAAATACCGCTTGTATATGTTACGATGACCCTGTTCGTTTCTTGTACATCTGCTTATCTCACACCTCTATCATTGATCGGCAAAACCGGTCAAAAAATAATACAATTGCGTTGACAAATAACCTAAGTCAGTTTATACTTTTTTTAAGTTCCACGCATTAGCGATGGTTCAATAGTATTTTTATTTTAAGGAGGAATGTGTAATTATGAAAAAGAGCGTTTTCTCAGCTATCCTTTCATTAGTACTGGTTTTTGCCTTGTTCGTTGGTTTTGGACAGGCTTTTGCGGCGGCTGATGACAAACCGGTAACCATTCGTCTGGGGAACTTCAATGCAAACGGTGAACCCGGGCAGGCTGCTTCTCTGTTATTTGCTGATCTTGCAAACCAGTACTCGGGCGGTACTATTACAGTCGAAGTACATAACAACTCTGAATTCGGCAATGCTCCTGAAATGGCTGAGCAGGTTTCCATCGGTGCCATCGATGCGTGCCTGATCTGCGAAGCAACACTGGGCGAGTATGACAGCCGCTATCACCTTGTTGCAATGCCTTACCTGTACGATGATTATGCACATGCTTACCGTGTGGTTGACGGCGAGTTCAAAGAGTGGGTTGCCGACGGCACACTGGAATCCAAGGGAATCCATGATGTCGGCAGCTGGGAGTATGGCTTCCGCAGCCTCACGAACTCCAAAGTTCGTATCGAGCATCCGGATCAGATCAAGGGCCTTCTCATCCGTACGCCTTCTGAACAGCAGCTCATCTTCTGCATGGAAGCACTGGGTGCCAGCGTACAGCAGGTTGCATTCAGCGAACTGATTCCTGCTCTGAAGCAGAAGACAGTCGACGGCCAGGAGAACCCCATTTCCACGATCTATAACAACTCTCTTTGGGAGTGTGAGCAGAAGTATCTGACCCTGACAAAGCATGAGTGGGAATCCATGAACCTCTGCATCAACAACAGGCTTTGGGAAAAACTGTCCGATACACAGCGTGAAGCTATCGAAAAGGCTTCTGCAGAAGCATCTGCTTTCATGCGCCAGACCGTTCAGGATTCTGAGGCCGATTATCTCGAGAAGCTTGCTGCTGAGGGTATGGAGATCATTGAGGTCAATATCGACGAATTCCGTGAGAACATGCAGTATGCGTACGACAAGATGGTTTCCACTGGCGCCGTTACCCAGGAACAGGTCGACAGGATGATGGAGATCGTCGAAAACGCACGTCAGTAAAAAAGTTTTTGCCATCTGGCATTAGCGTTTTGATGTATAACTAAATGGGAATGACAGCATCTTTCGGATCCCCTGCTGTGGGCTATGGAGGATGCTGTTTTTGTGAAAAATGAGGAGATAACCATATGATTGCATTGATTACGTGTGTTGTGCTGATCGGACTGATGCTTATCGGCGTGCCTGTATGTGCAGCTATGGGCGGAACTGCGGCTGCAATGTTCGCCGGGCTTGGTTACGGCAATGTCATGGCAGTAATGGCACAGCGTATTTACAACGGAACCACCAGTTTTACTATGCTGGCTATTCCGTTTTTCATTCTTGCCGGAAATCTCATGAACACAGGTGGCATTACTGACCGTATATTTAACTTTGCAAAGGCTTGTGTTGGCCACTGGCCGGGCGGACTGGGACAGGTTAACATCGTTTCATCCGTTATTTTCTCAGGTATGTCAGGCGCTGCAGTAGCAGACGCAGCAGGCCTTGGTATGATCGAGATGAAGGCAATGGACGACGCTGGCTTTCCGCATAGGTTCAGCGCAGGTATCACAGCCGGTTCTTCAACTATTGGCCCCGTGATTCCTCCTTCGATTGCATTTGTTGTTTATTCCAGCTGTGCCACGGAAGCATCGGTCAGTAAACTGTTTGCAGCAGGCTTTATCCCCGGGTTCATGATGGCAGTAGCAATGGGTGTGTGGGTATACTTTGCCAGCATCAAAAATAAATATCCTGTTGAGCCCAGAATGCCATGGAAAGTACGCTGGCATTATTTTGTCAACGCGATTCCCAGCCTGATGACCATCGTGATCATCGTCGGCGGTATCTGGAGCGGATGGTTTACTGCCACGGAGGCTTCGATCGTTGCCTGCTTCTATGCCCTGTTCTTAAGCTGCGTTGTTTATCGGGAAGTGAAGTTCAAAGATCTGTTCAAGATCCTTTATGACAGCATCAAGACCAGCTGCAAAACTCTGTTTATCATTGCAATTGCAAACTTCCTTGCTTATTTCATGACTCATCAGCGTGTTCCGAACCAGGTCATCGACGCAATGCTTGCCGTAACAAATAATCCCACCGCTCTCATTCTGATGATCATCTTCATCCTTCTTATTCTGGGTATGTTCCTGGAAGGCACAGCGGTTATTCTGATCGTGGCTCCCATTTTCCTTCCGATCATTGCACAGATGGGTATGAGCCAGCTTCAATTCGGTGTTATCATGGTTCTGGCTTCTATGATCGGCCTTTTGACGCCTCCGGTAGGTATGAGCCTTTACGCTGTGTCCTCTGTTACGGATGTACCAATGTTGGAACTGTCAAAAGAAGTGGTCCCCTATGTGATTGGTATCCTTATCGTACTGCTGTTGTGCACGTTTATTCCACCGCTGTGTACATGGCTACCTTCAATTCTTGTATAAAAGGAGGCTGCCATGCAGTTTTTGAAAAAACTTGATGAGATCATAGCCGCGATCCTGAAGGTCGTGGTGGTTACCTGTCTGGTACTGATTGCTGTGATCCTGCTGTTCCGTGTTATCATCCGCTTCACACCCATCAACATTTCACTGTCCTGGACAGATGAAGTGGTCGAATGGAGTATGGCATATATGATTTTTCTGACTAGTGCGCTGATCATGAGAGAAGGCTCGCATTTCCGCGTTGATCTACTTCAGCAAAAGTTCAAGGATACGAAATTTATCCACATATTGGACTTCTGTATTTCGATCTTTGATGCGGTGTTCTTTGCGGTGTTCTTCTATTATGCGTGGGATCTGTTCAGCAAGGCCCAAGCTCCGACCATTATCCTTCGTGCACCACGTCAGGTGCCCTATGCCAGCATTGTAATCGGCGGTTTGCTGCTCTTTATTTACAGTATCCGTGATATTGTAGTTTCATTCAAAAAGTTACGCAACTTTAACACCGAAAAAAAGGATGCGGAGGCTGAATAATGGATATCATGGAAATACTGCGCACAAGGCGTACGTTTCGCGCATTTACCCAGGAAGCTGTGCCAAAAGAGGTGCTGATGGATATCCTGGAAGCCGGACGTCTCGCAAACTGCGGTGCAAACAGGCAGAGCCTTCGCTTCGCCGTAGCGGAAAAGCCGGAAGATGTAGCGAAACTATGTGAACTGACAAAATGGGCGGCCGCCATCCCGAACGGGGCCGGAACCCCGGCGCCGGATCAGCGCCCAACGTTATTTATAGTTGTTCTGCAGGATACTTCCATACCGGGACATAGTGATATCGATGTGGGAATTGCAGTGGCAGGTATGACTACGGCAGCCTGGGCAAAGGGCATCGGTAGCTGTATCATCGGTACCCTGCACCGGGAAAAGACAGCACAGTTTCTGGGGCTTCCGGAAAACCTGCAAATCCATACTGGCATTGCCTTCGGATATCCTGCTCACCGGAGCACAGTAGTGCCGCTTAAGGACGGCCAGAAGAGTTACTGGCGTGATGAGAACGGCGATTACTATGTGCCGAAATACGAACTGGAAGAAATCGTACATTATCTCTAACACCAACAGACAGGGCTATCCTCATTTGCGAGAAGCCCTGTCTGTTAATTTATCTTACACTTATCAGACCGCATCATAGTTTCACTTCGTCAGTAACATATTATTCTGACAAAACCACATAAACTGTATAGAGCACAGGTATCATTTTTATCGCAGAAACTTTGATTCTGCTCTCCAATCGTGTCTTTTCCGCTTTGTACTTACTGAAGAACAGATTTCATCCATATCGTTTCTTCTACAGCGCAAATGGTGATGATAAAACGCTTTTTCAACTCACTAGTTAGAAACATCCCCAGTCATTGCTGACTGGGGATAATCATTCAGAAAAGCCCGGAATTAAAGAGCTTATTTCACAAAGAGATCAACAAACTGGAAACTTCTACAGTCTACCAGACCGCGGTTTGTCAGCCTGAGCTCGGGAAGACAGGCTAACGGAATTATTGCCATCGTCATATACGGGGAGTTAATCACACAGCCCATTTCTGTCCAGGCGGCATCCAGCTTGCTGACAAGCTCTGCTACTTCCTCTACCGGGCGTTCACTCATGAGCCCTGCGATCGGCAGCGGAACGAGAGCAAGCACTTTCCCGTCAGCAACTGCACACATTCCGCCTCCGCACTCTATCAGCGTGTTTGCAGCCAGAGCCATATCCTCATCATTCGTCCCGGCTACCAGCAGATTATGAGCATCATGCGCAACCGTCTGTGCCATTGCTCCCTTTTTGAAGCCAAAACCTTTCAGGAAGCCGAAGCCCTTTGTACCGGTTTCATGATGGCGCTCAAACACCACCATCTTCATAACATCCTGGCTCACATCCGCTCCGACGAATCCGTCTTTCACGCTGAGATCCACAAACCGTTCATAGGATCCGACCCGGTTGGGAATAATCTCAATTACACGCGCCCTTACCTTGCCGTTGGGATCCGTCCCCTCCGGTGCAGCAATTTTAAAGCTGTCCGATGTAATTGGTGTTCCGACATGCATGGTTTCCCTGACAAACGCCGGAACATTCCCCCGCCCGATCTCAACGGTCATCCTGCCGTCTTCTGCCACAACATCACCATCAATGATGGTGCGGGTGATGCGAATATCATCCAGATTGTCAAAGAAAACAATGTCTGCGCATTTACCCGGTGCTATGCTCCCTATCTCATGATCCATACGGAAGCAGGTTGCGGGGTTAATTGTCACGTACTGAATCGCTTTGATCGGGTCGAGCCCTTCCTTCACGGCGCAGCGCACGATGTGATCCATATGTCCGTCCTGGATAAGCGTATCCGGATGGGTATCGTCAGAAATCATGCAGGCAAAGCGGTCATCGATTTTATTGTCCAGAATTGCCCTGATGATCACAGGCATATCATGCCAGGCGCTGCCGTAGCGCATCAGCGCATACATGCCGTGGCGCATTTTTTCCAGAACGTCGACCGCTCTTGTAGATTCATGGCAGCAGCGCACACCGGAAGCAATAAAAGCGTTGAGCCCTGCTCCGGTATCAGGCACGGAATAATGGCCCGTGATTACCTGATCGGCTTTGAGCGTCTCAGCAAGCTCGCCGTGGATGTTTTCTTCCGCCCCCAGCACATTGGGGAAACTCATCATCTCACCGAGTCCGACGATTCCTTCCCATGTCATCATTTCACGGATTTCACTCGGCCCGATAGAAGAACCGGTATCCTCAAAACCTGCAACAGCCGGTACACACGACGGCGCATTTGCCATGCATTTCAGCGGCGCTCTCTTCGCATCTTCGATCATGTACTTTACGCCTTCCGGGCCGCACACATTGCAGATTTCATGCGGATCCATATAAATCCCTGTTGTCCCGTGCGGAATCACTGCCCTTGCATATTCCCCGCAGCTGAGCATGGCAGACTCTACATGAATATGGGCATCCAGAAAGCCCGGTGCGATATATTGGCCATTTGCTTCAATCACCCTGGTATTTTCTCCGATGCAATGCGCTGCATCCCCGACAAGTGCAATACGGCCTTCCACAACAGCTACGTCGATTCCTTCCTGAATTTCCGCGGTGCAAACATTGACCAGCTTTGCATTCCGGATGACAAGCTCGGCTTTCTCCACACCCATTGCTACTTTTGCCATTGTCCGTGTTACTTCATACAAAGGTTTTTTGCAGAATCTGTTCAGCATAGTTTTCTCCCTTTCATTCTTCGGCAGTATCTCTGAGACGTTCCTGTAACCAACGACGGTAGATTACCATAGGATTTAGCTATATGCAACCTCTTTTCAAAAATCGATGCTTGACATTTTCCCATCCGATGATATAATCATGCCCTGTACTTTCAACGGCAGTTCGAAACCATCCTGCCGACCGGATTTTCCGGTAAAACAAAACTAAGGAGAAAAGTGAATATGAAAAACAAAAATGTCCTCTTTCTGGCACAGGGAGCCATGATTGCTGCTGTCTACGTCGTGCTGACGTATGTCTTCGCCCCGATTTCTTTCAGCGAGATTCAGGTTCGCATAGCGGAAGCTCTGACGATTCTCCCGGTCTTCACTCCGGCAGCCATCCCCGGCTTGTTCATTGGTTGCATTCTCGGGAACCTCGTCGGCGGAGCTCTGATTCCGGATATTATCTTCGGAAGCCTTGCGACTCTGATCGGTGCTTTCTTTACATGGAAGCTGCGTAATGCACACCCCTTCCTTGCTCCCATTCCTCCGATCCTCGCCAACACGATTGTTGTCCCGTTTGTTCTGAAATACGCCTATCTGATAGATCTGCCGATCCCGCTGATGATGCTCACCGTCTGCATCGGTGAAGTGCTTTCCTGCGGCGTATTAGGACTTGTTCTGTACTATGCCCTGCGCAGCCGGAAAAACCAGATCTTCCACAACCTGGAAGCCTGATACCATATAATTATAAGCCGTTTCGACCGACTGATCGAAACGGCTTTTTGTTTTATCGGGAGGATTCAAACTGCCAGCTTTATCCTTCCTTAAGGTGTATTCTATGGTTTTCTTCCCAGCAGGCGCATAAACCGGGTATGCGCAACTTTCATCGCACCCTTCGGACAAAATTCCTGACAGCAGAAGCAGTGAATGCAGATCCGGCGATTAATGTTTGGCTTTCCGTCTTTCATCGAGATCGCTTTGGCCGGGCAGATTTGCGCACATTTTCCGCATCCGATGCAGCTTGAAGGATCCAGCTTCGGAAACGGTGTAAGCATACGGCTTGCAACATAGTCTGCTATCTTTCCCGGGAGCCCCTCACCCAGCACATGGAAGAAGACACTGGATTGAGCCGGAACCGTTTTGAAGTCTGGAACTTGAAATTGCGAAGGATCTCCACTCACAGAGAGCTTAGACAGATCACTTGGGAGCAGGCCGCGGTCCATAGCTGCCTTGATGGTAGGGATCTCTTGAGGCTCCAGTCGGATCAATCTCGCAGCGATCGCGTCGAGCATGTGGCCATTCCGGCTTGTGATCAGGCATCCGATTTTCCGGGGCGTTCCTTGTGTCGGGCCGTTCCCCTCCATGCCAATCACGGCATCACAAATACAAAGCCGTGGCTTTGAGTATTCATAGAGATCCACCAGAACATTGGCGAAATCCTCTGCGCGCGGATGCTTGTAGTGAAACTCTGGTTTCATTGTACCGGGAATAGACCCGAAGAAATTTTTGATTGCGCAGGTCATACCCATCATGCCGTGGGTTTTAAGCTTGCAAAGGTCAATGATGGCGTCTGCTTTCCCCAGATAGGCAGTGTAGGGAAAGTGCTTCGCCATAACAGCTTCAGGATAGTCGATCTCTGCCACGGAGAAATCATCATTCAGCTTTGCTCCGAAAGCTTCCGCCTGCCGCATCCCGCAGACATCATAAACAACACGAAGATATGGAGAGGCGTAGATTCCCCCCGGGCCATCTCCAATTACAACCTCGGCACCGCGCTCTCGGAGGATTCTTACCAGGGCACATACGACCGACGGATGAACCGTAGCGGCTGCCTCAGGCTTTATGGCAGTAACCAGGTTCACCTTAATGGCAATCCGCATCCCGGGCTGCACAAAAGAAAGCCCGTCAATCTGATCCAGAGCAGTCCGAAGAGCGCCTTCCACTTCCCGATCATCGTAGCAATCACATGCTGCCAGCGCGACATCATATGGATTCATCCTGCACCTCATTCTTTATTATCCGGCGATAAATGACCTCAGTTCAGATCAGCACTAAACTAATGAACTGTCTGATTACACAGCTTCAGTTTTCATCCTGAAGAAAAGGCTTCATCTCACCGGAAAAGATTTTATTGATAAAGTCCCTGACGTCGACAATCGGGGTTTCGGAATACATCCCAGCAATCTCGGGTTTCAACCCTTTGCTGCGAAGTTTTTCAAAGACATTTCCGGCCCAGTGATTGTCCGATCCGCACGTTTCCAGAAGATGATAGTGCCTTGCATAAACTGCTGCTATTTCATTCGCTTCTTCTTTCTGGCTTGAATTGATCACCTCAACACCATGAACATGCCTTGGAAACAGGCGGATATGGTTGATATAGTGTTCTTCACGATAGGGATGCGCCTGAATCACGAGAGCCCCGGAATCCATCATCAGCTGCAGCTCTTCCGTTTTTTTCATCTCCATGATTTCCGGATGCTCCTGAAACCAGCACTTGTCCAGCCCGTAGATCAGAAAATCTGTGCCTTTGTAGGAGAGCTCAACGCCCGGAAAAACCGATATACCGATTCTTTCGCCTTCCCGGACTGCTGCCTCATAGTCTGCAAAATAAAAGTTCAGCTGCTCAATATACGGAAGCAGTTTTACCGAAGGACAGATATTCCCATCCAGAAAATGGTTCGTAATAAACAGGCCTGTATAACCCAGAGATTTATAAAATTGTACCGTTTCAGCAACAGACGCTTTTGCGCAGTAACTGACCGGCGATGTGTGACAATGCGTTTCGTACTTGTACATAATCTGCCTCTTTAACTGTACCTCATCCTTGGTAAGGATGCGCTCTGTTTCAATCCTCAGTAAAAGAAAAAATCCTAAAACCAGAAGGTTTCAGGAATAGAAAAGAGCTGCTGGGCGGATTCGAACCGCCGACCTCATCCTTACCAAGGATGCGCTCTACCTACTGAGCTACAGCAGCAAATTTTATGCCCCTTGTAGGAGGGGCATAGTGGCGACCGAGAAGGGACTTGAACCCTCGACCTCCGGCGTGACAGGCCGGCGTTCTAACCAGCTGAACCACTCGGCCACAGCAGGATTATATTAGCAAATCTCTTCCCATTTGTCAACAACTTTTTTCATTCTTTTGCGATTTTCTTTCGTAGGCTTCCCAGCCAGCAGCATTCTAAACGTATTATTTATGAAGCAGAGAATTATTCCTGCCCGGTTAGTCTGTCAAGGATACTTTGCCGCG
>JAGCAN010000009.1 GCA_017652685.1 Oscillospiraceae bacterium | reverse complement strand
CACGCCGAGAATCATCCCCGGGAAGCCGAACAGGCCGCCGCCCAGAATGATGGCAAACATAACCCAGAATCCGTTGATGCCGACGCTGCTGCCCAGAATTTTCGGCCCGAGGATATTGCCGTCAATCTGCTGCAGGACCACAATGAAGATCACAAAGATCAGGCACTTGAAGGGATCGACCAGCAAAATGATAAAGGCCGAAGGGATAAGCCCGATCAGCGGGCCGAAGAACGGAATAATATTGGTAATCCCGATCATGACGCTCACCAGCAGAGCGTACGGCATTTTCAGGATGACACACACGATATAACAGACCAGCCCGATGATGGCGGAGTCCAGCAGTTTGCCGGAGAGGAAGCCCATAAAGGTTCTGTCGGTAAAGAGAATGCCGCTGCGGATCTTTTCACAGGTCTCGACAGAGAAAATGCTGTACAGCACTTTGCGAAATCCCGCTTTGGCCATTTCCCGGTTGCTCAGGATATAGATGGAAACGATAATTCCGATGATCAGGTTGTAGATCCCTCTGAAGGCTGCGTAAACACCCGTCGTCACACTGGTAATGACATTGCCCATAGAGGGCAGAAGCCTGTTCTTCACCAGATCGATCAACTGATTGCTCAAGCTTTCCAAAGCCTGGGCGACATACTGCTCCACCTCGGGATGATCTTCCAGCTTGAGTTCAACCCACTCTGACATTCTGCTGTAATACTCCGGGCTGTTGACCACGATCGTCTCTATGCTGGAATACAACTGCGGCAGAATCAGCAGGACAAACGCCGTCAAAAGAACAAGCAGGACAATCTCACTGATTATGATCGCCATTGCCCGCGCAAACTTGCCCTTTACAAGGGCTTTTTTCATTCCCCTGTTAGAGAACAGCCTTTCCAGCTGGCGCGTCAGGGGCAGAAGCAGGTACGCAAGGATCAGGCCCCAGACGAACGGCGCAAGAATCGTCATGATCTTGTTCCAGCCCTTCTGGAGGTCAGGCAGATGCTGCAGCAGCATGTAAAACAGAACAGCCGCCGCAACTACGAGAAATGCCGTAATTCCCCAGTACAGATATTTTTTATCCCATCTGAAACGCCTTCTCATAAGAAAGCCCTCCGAACGTCCCGGTGTTTTCCTTATTATACTAATCCGGAAAAGAAGCGTCAAGTCTTCAAATTGACGAATTCATATTTTGGTTTACGCAGGATTATGGATTGTTTACACAAAGTTCGTTATTCATTACAATCCGCTTACAGCTCTATCTTCTGTATTCACAAGGGTTTTGAACATTTTCCACAGAGTTTTCCACACTTCTCCTCAGAACATTTTCACCGTATTCATCTTTATTAGTTTACATAATTCGGTTCTGGCGTTTTTCTCCTGCCTTTTTCGCTGATTATTTATCGTAAGGATTACAATTGATATTGACCTGCACAACAAATGATATGCTCCCTCTATGAGAGACAGTGAAGGAATGAACAAGCACTGTCAGGCATAAGGGGAGCATTGTCATACCGCAAAAGCAGAAAACAGCAGATGTCTTTGCTTTTGTTCTGTTGTCCGGGGATCAGATGGCCAGCAGATCGCTGTATGCTTTCAGCGCACCGTCCGTCTCATGGGCCAGCACGCGCTTGGCCAGCACCTTGCCGAGCTGTACGCCCTCCTGGTCGAAGCTGTTCAGGTTCCAGCAGAACCCCTGAAACATAACCTTATTCTCAAAGTGAGCCAGCAACGCGCCAAGAGATTCGGGGGTAAGCTGCTCGCCGATGATAATGCTGGAAGGGCGGCCGCCTTCAAAACTCTTGTTGGGGTTTTCATCCTGCTTGCCGCAGGCAAAGGCCATAATCTGGGCCGCAACGTTGGCGCACAGCTTCTGCTGGCTGGTGCTGCCCTGGATATCCACATCCATGCCCGCCTGGTTCCGGCGGAAGCCCACAAACTGCAGCGGCACAATGTCTGTGCCCTGATGCAGGAGCTGATAGAAAGAGTGCTGCCCGTTGGTGCCGGGTTCACCGAAGATGACGGGGCCGGTAGGATAGTCGATCGGTTCGCCGAAGCGGTTGACATGCTTGCCGTTGGATTCCATATCGAGCTGCTGCAGATGCGCCGGGAAGCGGCTGAGTGCCTGGGAATACGGCAGCACCGCAGTGGACGGGTAGCCCAGAACGTTGCGTTCGTACACGCCGATGAGCGCATCGAGCATGGCGGGGTTTTTCAGGAGTTCGGGTTCCTTCGCTGTCAGATCCGCCTGATGCGCACCGTCAAGAAATCGGGCGAACACCGCAGGCCCAAACGCCAGGGACAGCACCACACCGCCTACACAGGAAGTGGAGGAATAGCGCCCACCAATATAATCGTCCATGAAGAAAGCCGCGAGATAATCACTGGACTTTGCGAGAGGGGATGTCTCACTCGTGACAGCAACCATATGCTTCGAGGGATCCAGCCCGGCGTTTCTGAGCGCATCCTTTACGAAGGATTCGTTGGTCAGGGTCTCCAGCGTAGTGCCGGATTTAGACACCAGCACAAATATGGAATGCCCCACGTCGATGGTCTTGAGCACGCTCGCCGCGTCATCGGGGTCAACATTGCTGATGAAGCGGGCCTCCATCTTGAGCGTCCCGTTCTGCCTTGCCCAGTTCTCCAGCGCCAGATACATCGCGCGGGGACCGAGGTCGCTGCCGCCGATGCCAATCTGCACAACCGTTGTGAACTTCTCGCCCGCAGCGTTGGTGATCTTGCCAGAGTGTACTTTTTCGGCAAAATCGGCCGCTTTCTTCTGCTCGCCAACATAAAAGTCGCGCTTGTCCGTGCCGTCCACAACTACCTTGTCTCCTAGCTGGCCACGGGTAAGCTGGTGCAGCACCAGGCGCTTTTCTCCGGTATTGATGATCTCGCCGTTATAAAGCGCTGCAAACTTCTCCGTCAGCTGTGCCTCCGCCGCCAGTTCTCCGAGAGCCTCAAGCACCTTGTCATCTACGGCTTTTGCGGCAAAGTTATAGCTTAGCCCTCCCGCCATGGGAACACTGTACTTTGCTACGCGCTCTCCTCCGTTCTCTCCGCTCATCGCTTCAGGCAGGTTTACACAGTTTTTCAGTGCTGCCAGCTT
>JAGCAN010000097.1 GCA_017652685.1 Oscillospiraceae bacterium | reverse complement strand
CTTTTGTGGCATCTTCCTCAGCTCTGGGCGATACGCTGTACGATATTATTGCTGACATCAAAAAGAACTGCCGGCCGGATGACATAGCAATCAAGGATAACATTGCACTTGTCGCCTCGGTAGGGCGCAAAATGTCTTCCCAGCCTGGTATTTCCGGCAAGTTGTTCAAAGCCTTGGGAGACAACAATATTAATATCCGTACCATTGCGCAGGGTGCCGATGAGCTTGCCATCATTGTCGGTGTGGAGAACAGCCAGTTTGAGACAGCGATCCGCGTCCTGTATGATGGCTTTGCCGGCTGAAATCCCATAAACCTTTCTGAAAATTATTGAAACGAAAAAGGAGAAAACAAATGAAATCACTCAATGTTGCAGTTCTTGGTGCTACCGGTGCCGTTGGGCAGGAAATGCTCAAAATCCTTCAGGAGTATCAGATCCCTGTCAAAACGCTTCTCCCGCTGGGCAGTGCCCGCAGCGCAGGAAAGATGATTTCCTTTAACGGGCAGGAAATTCCTGTTCAGGAAGCGACAGATGACAGTTTTGCCGGGATGGACTTTGTCCTTGGCGCCGTGGAAGGCGACATGTCCCGCAGATTTGCTCCGGCAATCAAAAAGAGCGGTGCAGTCTACATTGACAACAGTTCCGCTTTCCGCCTCGATCCGGACGTTCCTCTTGTTGTTCCTGAAATCAACGGCGCGGATGCCTTTGAGCATCATGGAATCATCGCCAATCCGAACTGCTGCACCATTATTGCGCTCATGGCAGTTGCCGGCATTGCAAAACTGTCACCCATCAAAAACATGATTGCCTGTACCTATCAGGCAGTTTCCGGCGCAGGGCAGGCAGGCCTTGCCGAGCTTGAGCAGCAGATGGACGCTATCGCTAAAGGAGAGAAGCCTGTTGTAAAGACTTTTGCAACACAGATTGCTCTGAATGTCATTCCGTTCATTGATGCCCCCTACGGGAATGATTATTCCAAAGAAGAGATGAAGATGCAGAATGAAGGCCGCCGGATTATGCATGCTCCGGACCTCTTGGTAAACTGCACCTGTGTGCGCGTTCCCGTCATGAGATCACATTCCATCGCCGTTACACTTCGCACGGAGAGCAAGGTTTCCGTGGAGGATGCAAAGGCAGCTGTCGCTGCCTATCCGGGTGTAAAGCTTGTTGAGGACTATGAAGGCCGCTGCTATCCCACGCCGCTTGATACCACCGATCAGGATATCGTCTGGGTCGGCAGAATCCGCCAGGATCTGACCGATGAAAACGGCTTGACGCTCTGGTGCTGCGGAGATCAGATCCGGAAGGGCGCTGCTTCCAATGCGGTGCAGATTCTCAAGCTCCTCGCAGAGAAAGAATAATAGAAGTATCAGAAAACGAATGTTCCTTTCTGAGCCGGGCAGATTGCCCGGCTTAGTTTTTTCTTTACAGTTAACATAAAATATGATAAACTAATTAGACTTATGGTAGTTCTGCGTTTTGGAGCACGTGATGTTTGAAAATCTTGATGCATTGAAAAAACAATATGAGGAACTTCAGCAGCGTCTGGAACAGCCCGAGGTTTACTCCGATGCAGCTGCCTATTCCCGGTTCCAGAAGGAGCTGAAGGAGATCGGCCCTGTTGCGGAAGCCTATGGGGAGTATCTCGCAGCAGGGGAAGCCATGTCTTCTGCCCTGGAGCTGACGGAAGATCCGGAGCTGGCAGATCTTGCCAAAGAAGAATATGCTTCTGCCCGGCAGAAGCGGGATGAACTGGAAAAAGCCATTCAGATGCTGCTCCTGCCGAAAGACCCCAATGACGGGAAAAATGTGATTATGGAGATCCGCAGCGGTGTCGGGGGAGAAGAGAGCGCGCTTTTTGCCTCAGATCTTTACCGGATGTATGCCATGTATGCCGAAATGCACGGCTGGAAGGTGGAAATCGCCAATCTGAGTGAGACGGAGCTCGGCGGCATCAAGGAGATTGATTTTGTCCTGGAAGGCGAAGGAGCTTATTCCCGGCTCAAGTATGAAGCGGGCGGACACCGGGTTCAGCGTGTTCCCGTTACAGAGTCCGGTGGGAGGATCCACACCTCAGCGGCAACCGTTGCCGTCATGCCGGAAATTGATGAAGTGGATTTTAAACTGGACCTGAATGATGTGCGGATTGATGTATTCCGCTCCTCTGGTGCTGGCGGACAGAAGGTCAACAAAACTTCCAGCGCTATTCGCGTGACGTATCTTCCAACGGGTCTGGTAGTGGAGTGCCAGGACGAACGCAGCCAGTACAAAAATAAGGACAGGGCGCTGCAGATTTTACGTGCCAAGCTTTATGAGCAGGAGCAGGCCAAACAGGATGCCGCCGTTTCTGCAGAACGAAAAAGCCAGATCGGCTCCGGTGACCGCAGTGACCGGATCCGGACGTATAATTTCCCGCAGAACCGTGTGACGGATCACCGCCTCACCGGGGAAAACAAGAATTTCAATCTCCAGCAGGTGATTGACGGAAATCTGGATGAGATCATAGATGCGCTGATTGCGCAGGACCAGGCAGAAAAGCTGCGGGCGCAGGCGGAGGCATAGAGCCATTGAAGACAAATCTGTTTGAACAATGCACGGGAACGGCCGGGGAGATCATCCGGAAGGGAGGCCTTGTCGCCGTCCCGACGGAGACGGTGTACGGCCTTGCAGCAAACGGCATGGATGCTGATGCCGTGGAGAAATTGTATGAAGTGAAGGGCAGGCCTGCCATCAAACCGCTTTCGCTTATGGTTTCCTCTGCTGAGGATCTGACGCGTTATGCAAGCTCGGTTCCTGCTGCAGCACAGATTCTGGCAGAGCGCTTCT
>JAGCAN010000096.1 GCA_017652685.1 Oscillospiraceae bacterium | reverse complement strand
CCCGACAGCCGCTCATTAGAAGCGGCTGTCGGGTTTTTTAGGGTCTTATTTAGCCATTTCCTTTTTAGCTTACAACGCCAAAAAAGCGAAACGATTGTTACTTTGCGAGGCAGGCTGCCGTTTTGGCAGCAACCATGGCATTGTTGAGCACAAGCCTGATATTGCTCTCAAGGCTGTCTCCGCCGGTGAGCTCCACAACTTTGGCGAGCAGGAACGGCGTCGTCTCTTTGCCGTGTATCCCCTGCGCCTTCGCCTCTGCGAGGGCCTTTTCGATGGCTGCATCGATCACAGCCTTGTCCATTGCAAACTCTTCCGGAATCGGATTGGTGACAAGCATGCCTCCCTTATACCCGAGGTCACGCTGTGCCTTGAAGATAGCAGCCAGTTCTTCCGGGCTGTCAACACGGTAGTCCACCGCAAAGCCGCTCTTGCGCGTATAGAACGCGGGAAGCTCTTCGGTGCCGAACCCGATAACAGGCACACCCTTCGTCTCGAGATACTCGAGCGTCAGGCCAAGGTCCAGAATAGACTTTGCCCCGGCGCAGACAACCATCACAGGGGTCTGGGCGAGCTCTTCCAGGTCTGCCGAAATGTCCATTGTGACTTCTGCACCGCGGTGAACACCACCGATCCCACCGGTTGCGAATATTTTAATCCCGGCCATGTGGGCAATGATCATCGTCGTCGTAACCGTCGTCGCACCGTCCGCCTTGCGGGCAACGAGCACAGGCAGATCGCGGCGGCTGGCTTTTGCAACATCGCGCCCGGCTTTGCCGAGATGCTCAATTTCATCATGGCTCAGGCCTGCTTTCAGCCGGCCGCCGATGATAGCGATCGTCGCGGGCACTGCCCCGTTTTCACGGATGGTCTTCTCCACAAGAAGAGCCGTTTCAACATTTTTGGGATACGGCATTCCGTGGGAGATAATCGTACTCTCCAGGGCGACAACAGGTCTGCCTTCGGCAAGTGCCTGTGCAACTTCCGGCGCAACATCAAGGTACTGATTCATTTTCGTCATTTTTCTCTTCCTCCAAAAAGATTCTTTTCAAGCATTTTTATCCTGCTCTGCAATGCTTCCACCCCCATCTCGGGGTTGATGGTCTCCGCCCCGGCCATTGCGATGGACGCAGCGGCCAACCCCGCAAGGGAACTGCCTGTAAGATCCGTGCCCTGCAGATAGGCCCAGGCAAGCGCAGCCATAAAAGCGTCTCCGCAGCCGGTGGTGTTGACAACTTCGCCCTTCCAGACGGGAAACCGTTTTTTCTCATCGGCATTGGCAGCCAGCACACCATCCGCTCCCAGGGAGATGAAAACCCTGTGAAGCCCGGTTGCAAGCAACGTATCAGCTGCACGCTCGAGTGATTTTTCATCTGTGATCTGCACTCCGGAAAGAAGCTCCGCTTCCAGCCGGTTCGGCTTCAGGGTATTCAGGGCGCCGAGCACTGGCTTAAGCTTTTCCGCTTTTGCCACGGAGACGGGGTCGGCAAAAATCGGGACCTCCACATGTTCTCCGATCCAGGCGATTGTCTCCTCCGGGAGATTGGCATCGATGACAACCAGCTGAGCGTTGTTGATCCACGAAAGGCGCGATGCCAGTACAGCAGGAGTCAGGTGCCGGTAAATGTCCATATCCGAGATGGCGAGATTCATATCCCCGCCCTCATCGGAAATGAAAAGATAGGTAGAGGTAGCCGCATCCGGAACCCTGATGGATTTGCTCAGGTCAATCCCCAGCTCGCCGCAGGAGGCTTCAATCTTCTGTGCATAGAAATCATCCCCAAGAACAGTGATCATCCGCACATCCACCCCGAGCAGCGCCATATTGTGAGAGATATTCCTGCCCACCCCTCCGAGGCTCAGACGGACCCGGCCCGGATTGGAATCGGCAGGGATGAGCTTCCGGTAGGAGATGCCGCCGATATCCACATTGACACCGCCGATCACGACCACATAGGTCGGTGACGGGAGAACATATCCCTTTCCGGCAATAGCACCCTTCTTCATCAGGTTGGAGATGTGCACCGCAACGGAAGAGCGCGTAATCCCCGCTTTTTCGGCCAGCTCCTGCTGGGAGATCATAGGGTTTTCTTCAATCCAGTGGAGAATTTGCCTTTCCCGCTGGGTCATGCTTTTTCAACTCCTAAACACATTTATAATCTCTAAACATATGTTTATTATACTGTTTTTCCCTGTTCCTGTCAAGAGGATCCTTCCTTTATTTGAAAACAAAATCCGGGATTGCAAGTCATGGAGTTCTATGATATAAAAGATGTAACAATCAAACAAAAAATTGACAGGAGATTCGAGATGAACAGAGATTGTATTGAATACCGCAATTATGTCTCTATCCTCAAGGAAGAGCTCATCCCCGCCATGGGCTGTACGGAACCGATCGCGGTCGCCTACTGTGCAGCCGTCGCCCGGGAAACCCTCGGTACTCTGCCCGAAAAAGTGGACATCTTTGCAAGCGGCAATATCATCAAGAATGTAAAAAGCGTGGTCGTGCCGAATACGGGTGGGCTGCGCGGGATTGCGGCCGCAGCGGCAGCAGGCATTCTCGCAGGGAATCCGGCCAAGGAGCTCCAGGTCATCTCCGAAGTGACGGAGGAACAGAAGCAGGAAATTGACGCATTTATTCAAAACACCCCCATCCAGATTTCCACCACGGATTCCGACCTTGTTTTTGACCTGATCGTCGAACTGAGCGGAGGCGGCCACAGTGCCCGTGTACGCATCGCAAACTACCACACCAACATTGTCCTGATCGAAAAAGACGGTACGGTTCTTCGCTCCGCCACAGTGGAGCAAGATACCGATGACGACCTTACAGACCGCACCTTCATGACGGCGGAAACAATCCTGGATTTTGCAGAATCTGTTGATCTCTCGGAAATACAGTTTTTGCTGGATCTCCAGATCAAATCCAACATGGCGATTGCGGAGGAAGGACTGCGCGGAGATTACGGAGCGAACATTGGCAAGGTGCTGCTCAAATCGTTTGAAGACATCGCATCCCTGCAGAATGAAAACAGCATTTTGCTCAAGTGCCGGGCATATG
>JAGCAN010000095.1 GCA_017652685.1 Oscillospiraceae bacterium | reverse complement strand
CATCCCAAAGTGCAAAGCCATCCTCCTCAATCGGATAAATCGGCACACCAAGCTCCTCGGAAGCCTGCTGCAGAGTCACGTCATCGAGGAAGTCCCGTTCTTCACGCCTGATCATATTATGCGAGATCAGGAGCCTTTCTCCAAGCTCTTTGCCTTTCAATTGCGCAATAAGGTCTCCCCCCGTGATAAGCCCCGCAACGTCAATACTTCTCCCGAAAAAATCGTTTACAATGGGATAGACCTGTCCTTTGATTGTATCATACTTTTCCTGTGCATTGCAAACCAGATTTTGGAAAAAAGGAGCTGCCGCAACCCCAGTTGCAAGAGAAAACCTCTGTTCCTTCTCTGGCATTTCGGACAGTGTGAGCGCTGAAGAAAACTCCGTTTCCATCAGGCGCAGCATTCCCACACCGTTTTCCAACTGCACATAATCCTCATAAAATGCATCTGGCGGGATTTCCCTTCCACATTTCAAGTAGAGCTCATCCCCGCAGAAAAAAATCCTGCTGCCATATCGTGCCAGGCATTCGTCGCCGAAAGCTGTCACCTCGTCAATTGTTTTCTCCGCCAGTTCAGGCGTGAAAGGTGTAAGCGGATACAGCCCTTCCCGGAATTTCGTCAACCCGACCGGGACAATGGAAACACTGTTAACCTGTGGATACAGTTGTGCCAGATCGCGCATCATTCTTTCCAGCTCTTTCCCGTCATTCAGCCCCGGGCAGCATACGATCTGACAGTTCATCTGAATCCCGCCTTCTGCAAATCTCCGCAGAATTTCCAAACCTCTGGCTGCGTGCGGATTGCGAAGCATTCTGCATCGGAGTTCCGGATCAGTTGTATGGACCGAAACGTTGACCGGGCTTACATGCAGACTAATTATTCTCTGAACCTCCCGCTCGGAAAGGTTTGTCAGAGTGATATAATTGCCGAGCAGAAAGCTCAGCCTTGCATCATCATCCTTGAAATACATTGTAGGCCGCATTCCCGACGGTAGTTGATCAATAAAGCAAAACACACAGTTGTTGGCGCAAGAGCGCGGTGCATCCATCAGGTAGCTTTCAAAATCCAGTCCGAGGTCTCCGCCTTCGTCCTTCTCTACATGCAGGGAATAGATGCTTCCGTCCTCGCTCTGCAGCTCAAGGTGCAGGTGCCGGTCGTAGGCGAAGAATTTATAATCCAGCACATCCAGAATCCTGTTCCCGTTAATGGATAGCAGGCAGTCTCCTGCAGATACCTTGCCCTGCAGCGGTGAAGCATCATCTATTTTTAGTATCTTATTGTTCTTCATAAGTAAAAAAGGAGGAGATTTTCATCTCCTCCGTACTCTTGCTTACTCCTCTTCGACGGTCAGGACCTGACGGCCATTGTACTTGCCGCAAGCCTTGCACACACGGTGTGGCATTACGAAAGCACCGCAATTGGGGCACTTTACGAGAGCCGGAGCCGTGAGCTTCCAGGTAGAAGATCTTCTCTTATCTCTTCTCTGTCTTGATACTTTTCCCTTTGGGACTGCCATATTGACACCTCCTGCATTTCAGCTGTTCTGAGCAGCTCAATATTTTTTATTTATCCAAAAGCTGCTCAAGTACAGCAAATCTTGGATCAGGTTCTTTTCGGCACCCGCACGGGCCGAGGTTCAGATTTTTACCGCAGATCGGGCACAGGCCTTTGCAGTTTTCAGAACAAAGAACCTTCATGTCCATATCCATAATAAAGCAGGAACTGAGTACTTCGTCCAGATCAACCGTCTCCTCCTGCAGAGCAAAAAGTTCAGGGTTATCTTCCGATTCCTCTTCTGCCAGAATGACATCCACCTTTGTGGTTTTAGAGCGCTCAAATGTGGTGCCGCATCTGTCACAGATGCACACCATCTCCGCTTCGATCTCTCCCGTCATCCGGAGGACTCCCGCTTCATTAAAAATGCGGCCGTGTGCTTTGGGGATCTGTTTATAAGTGCTGATGGAAGGAAAGTCCAGATTATCCCCACAGAGTTCGTATTCGAACGGAATCGAAGCACCCGGAATATCTATGATTCTTCTGACATCAAGCTGCATAAAACGCTCCTTGCACAATCGCTTTGATATTATAATAGTCCGGAGCCCACTTGTCAACAAAAAAATAGCGTAGTATAATGTAAAAAATCAAAAGATTTTCGGAAAAACGCTGAGGAGTCACTATGAAAGAATTCGTCATCGGTAAAAATGATGCCGGCCAGAGGCTTGACCGATTTGTCGGGAAAACTGTTCCTCTCCTTCCGGATTCTCTTCTGCAGAAGTACATCCGTCTCAAGCGAATCAAGCTGAACGGCAAAGGCTCCAAACGTGATACCCGTCTGTTGGAGGGAGACTGTGTTCAGCTCTACATTAACGATGAATTCTTTGAAAAACCGAGAGAAGAAAACTCCTATCTGAAAGTAGGCAAGCCCCGCGTAACCATCGTCTATGAGGATGAGAATATTCTTCTGGCAGATAAAAAGCCGGGTGTGCTCTGCCACAGTGCCGGTCAGTGGGATTACAACACTCTTATTGCCAATATTCAGGCCTACCTCGCCCAAAAAGGTGATTGGCATCCCGGGGAAGAAAACGCCTTTGCTCCGGCTCTCTACAACCGCATAGATCGCAATACCGGCGGGATCGTCATCGCTGCCAAAAATGCGGAAGCACTCCGGATCATCAACGATAAAATTAAGCTTCGGGAAATTGAAAAATACTATCTCTGTGCCGTCCACGGGCGACCCAATCCCCCTTCCGGCATCCTGGAAAACTATCTCTTCAAGGATGCCGTCAGAAATCGTGTCTATGTAAAATCCAAAAGTGAACCGGGGGCCAAAACGGCCGTCACAGAATATCATACGATTCGCACTAAAGGTCCGCTTTCCCTTGTGGAGTGTCGCCTGCTCACCGGACGAACGCATCAGATTCGCGCCCAGATGGCTTATGCCGGCTGGCCTCTCCTTGGAGACGGAAAATACGGCAGCGAACGTTTCAACAAAAACTATACAGAAACCGGTCAGGCGCTATATTCCTATAAACTTCTTTTTTCCTTCCCCACAGATGCAGGTGCTCTCAACTATCTCCGCGGA
The DNA here is from genome assembly GCA_017652685.1 of Oscillospiraceae bacterium. GTDB lineage: Bacteria > Bacillota > Clostridia > Oscillospirales > Oscillospiraceae > Limivicinus. The sequence goes on along the minus strand of JAGCAN010000095.1, from coordinate 6,738 downwards.
AAAGAGTTTACTGTCAGCTCCGTCGATTTTGTAGAAAAATACTTCTACCCATAACACTATACTATTCATCAGAATTGTCCCTCGTTTGCAATTGCGAAACGGGGGTATTTATTTTACATGTTTCTCCATCCAGATATCCCAGATGTTTTGTACCCCGTTTTCACTGACATAAACCAGTGTATAATAGGGCTTTGCGCCATCATAAACACCCGTTACCCGGCAGAACACGCAGTAAATACCTTCTGATTCACCCAGAAAAGCAATTGGCTCATAGTCTCCTCCGCCAAGTTCTTCTTTTGCATGGTTGAATACTGCCATTACTTCCTCAGTCATTTCCGGGCTTTCCGGAAAAATCCACTCTGCAGTATGGTCATCATACTCAGACTCACCATAATATAACGGCCAGTCTGTCGCACGATTGGAAACCCCTGTAATCTCAATGTTCTTTACTGTCAGCCGATATAATGCCTGTTCGGGATCGCTGCCCTCTTTTATCGTTTCATGAAAACCGACCCTGTACTCAAAGAGGCCTGAAATCATGTCACATTCGCTGGTCTCTTCATCAAAGTAATAACCCCATTGCTCAAACCCGGAATTTAACAGATCCCGACCGCTTTTTCCAATCCATGCATCAAGTTCTTCCTGTGTCGGATAGTATTGACTCAGATCTTCTAAAAGTACCAGTGGTAACGGTCCGATAACTTCTGCAACCCTTGCGTCATGGTCTTCATCGAAAAAATCAATCGCTTCCAGCTGCTCACAAAGCTCTGCGGAAAAATCGGTGACAGCACGGTATGGTATACCATCACTCTCATATACATACACATAGTGTGAGTCATCCCATCCCGCCATGCTGTATCCTGTTGTTGCCTCCAGCGCGTCCGCCATTCTAGATAACTGTTTTTCTTCCTTCCAAGGCAATTCATGAATATCATACGTCTCATAATAGATTTCAAAAGCAGTTTCCTGATCTCCGGACAGCTCAATCAGTGCGCCCGCCTGGAACATTGTGGAAAGAACGCCGGAAGGTGCTTTCCAGGCTGCATTGGAAACAACTGTCATGTCCATCTGCTGCAGAATGCTTTCGGCTTCAAAAAGCAATGCCCCTGTCGCGATATGGTAATCACTTGAGATAATCGCCAGCTGCTTCACCTGCGGGTATTGCTCCCCCAGAATCCTGCTCGTAAAAATTGCATTCTGTGCTGTGGTAAGCGAGTGATTCTCCAGAATAATCCTTTCCCTGTCAATCCCATTTTCAACAAGCCACTCTGTCATTCTACCGGCTTCTGTGGACAAGCTGTCATTTTTTGCCGTTCCGCCACCCGTGCAGACAATATAGGCGTTTGGATATTTCTTTGCGCTTGCGAGGACAACCTTTAGCCTTTCAACCAGCTCGTCTTTCATAGAACCATCTTCATTCAGCTGAAAGCCCAGTACAACCATACATAACTCATCTGTTTCCGGAAGTCCATCAGGAAGAACATCATAATGGATCTCTATATCATTATTCGCAAATTTCCAGTAGTTCAATATTGATTTCCATTTTGAGGCGGAATCTTCATCCAGTTGTTTTAACAGCCCTGTAACGGTTTCATCTGCCGCTTCGCCGTAGGAACCATAATAAACAATGATATCTTCAATGATATTTTGCTCCTCTGCGTTGGAAATCGCACAGGTTGCAAGAAAAAAAACACAAAGTCCGATAGCAATAACTTTTTTCATACAGATTCTTCTCCTTATCATAATTTTCTCCCTACAGCATCCTGTGCTCCGGCACTTTCCCCGTGAGCGCTTTGCTGATTTCGTTCTCATTCAAGGATATGCCAATGACAATAATTGCACTACGCGTTTCCGGCACTTCTTCTATTTGGATGCTCTTTGCTGTAGCGTTCAACTGAAACCATTTTTGTGTATCTTTGAAAAATCCTTTGACTCGAAGAACTCTTCCATAACAGCGGTCTGAAAACATTTGTGTTATCGTGTTCAGCAATTCCGATCCTTCCAGAGAGAGGTCAAGAAAGGAAAGTGACTGAAAATCAGTCTGAATACCGGCTATCGTCTTCACATACTCCGGTGTCTGATAACCACATTTCATCAATCCCGCGTAATCATCATCGGTCAGTTCATTCCAATTTCTGATAACCAGTTTCTCATCCGTTTGTCCGCCGCATCCGATCTTTTTCTCAGCCGCTCTCAGATGATTAAGCGTACGTTCTATCTCCGCTCTTCCTGCCGTCTGTACTTTGCTGAGCACTATCCTGCCGGCACAAGCAGCCTGCGTGGCAAGGAAAAAGTCTTCTTCCGCAGAACAATGCTCGTCAAGCATGGCATCCACAATAGCGATTACACTTCCGATCTCATACTGGTGGTCAAGCGGTGATTCCTGTAATGTATCAAAGAATTCATCCATATCAAATACACCGGAGGGCTCGATAACAACCCTGTCATAACCACTCATCGCCATAGCAATCAGTTTTGTTCGGAACCTTCTCCGATGGCAGTCTGCATCACAGCCGCCTGCAAGTGTCTCTAATTCACACTTCTCTCCCCTGAGTTCATTCAGGAGGGGAAGATCCACATTCATTGCGCCATGATCATAAACAAGAATCCCTATTCTCAGCCCCTGCCCCATCAGGTACCTTGCATATCGGAGAAGAAATGTCGTCTTCCCTGCTCCAAGGAACCCAGTAACAAGATCCACTTTTATCATAAGAAACAATCCTCCGATGGCAGGAAAATGTTAAAAAATGGTAGATAGATGAGTGCAGGTATTCTGCCGACCGTTTCTGTTTCCAAGCGCCTCATCAATGAAGTCGAAATTCTTCACTTCAGCGCCCATTCCAGGCCTTTTGGCAAATACTCATTCCAGAAAGCCCAGTTATGCATCCCCGGCCCTTCTTCATAGAAGAAATCTGCTTCCTCTTTCTCTAAGAAGTTTCTGAAGACCTGGTTATGTTCATAAAGATAATCCTCTGTACCTACTGCAAGGTATATGCCCGGGATTCTCTTTTCCTCCTCTTTCAGTCTTTTATAAAGGATCTCCGGATTCTTATCTGACCGAAGTAATTCGTTCGGATTTCCGAAAACATCCCTTACCATTGCCTCAGGCATCACATTGTTTTTTCTCTTTCCAGTCTTTGCTATCTCGTACAACACAAGAGCAGACGAAAGGGCAATGCAGGAAGAGAATGTTTCCGGATAAGAAAGAGCAGTATGGATCGCGCCAAACCCGCCCATAGAAAGCCCTGCAATAATCGTATCTTCCCTGATGCTGCAATACCCGAATGTATTTCGGATATACCGGGAAATTCGTTTCCGACAAATTCACAGAAGTTTCCCCCGGGATACCCGCGGTCAAGGTAAAAAGAGTTTCCCGTAGTCGGCATAAAGACAGCAAGATTATACTGGCTAGCCATTTCCTGTGCTACACCACCATAGAGCCAGTCCGTATCGGAACCAGTCAGCCCATGAAGAAGGATCAGTGACTTTGTTGGCCGTTCATAATACCGTGCATCCCTGATCTCTTCTGTATAGACGTCATTCGGAAGCACAAAGCAAAAGCTGGTATGCTGCATAATGCTTTCCGCACGAAATTCCATTCTTCCGCTTGCCATAATGATTTCTCCTCTTCTCTGTTTGTCCATGATGTTAATGCTAATATACCATAAAGCGAGCCCTTATGGAATGGTGATCTTCAAAAAGCGTCCGAAAAAGTACGGCAGCAGTCGCGTTGACCCAACAATCATTTTATGATAAAATAACAGCAATAATAATCTGGTTCCGGATTATTACCATGCACAACTGATGGGAGAAGCAACGGAAGAATTGGGATACACAGGGCCACTTGTTCGTTCATAATCACCCTTGCCGGGAACTATTACAAAGATGCTGGAAAGCATCCGGAACTGAGGAGAAGTAGTATGAACAAAGTAATAATTGTCGGAGCAGGTGTTATGGGTGCTTCTCTGGCTCAGGTTTATGCCCTGGCCGGTTGGGAAACCGTCCTCCTGGTTCGGAATCTTGAAAAAGCAGGCAAAGGCAGAGAACTGATTGATCTCAATCAGCGGGCGTTGGTATCAGAAAACCTGATCACGGAAGAACAATCCAGATCGGCACTGGAGAAAATTCGCTTTTCAGAAGACAAAGGGGAATACGCCGATTGCACACTGGTTGTGGAATGCATCGTCGAAGACCTCAAAGAGAAGCAGCAGCTCTTTGCAGAGATTTCAGGCCTGGTTCCCGACGAAACACTTCTTGCTTCAAACACGTCCGGTCTGCCTATCACAGAGATTGCCAAAGCCGTGAAAAAACCGGATCGATTTATGGGGCAACACTGGCTGAATCCTCCTCATCTTCTGCCACTCTGTGAGATTATTGCAGGGGAGCAGACGAAAGATGTTTATCTGGAGCAGATGAGAAAAATAGTGTTTGCTCTTGGGAAGATGCCTGTATTGGTTAAAGATATCAAAGGTTTTCTGGTCAACCGACTTCAGTTTGCTCTTTTGCGTGAAGCGCTTCATATCGTGGAAACAGGGGCAGCAACTGTAGAAGACATTGACACAGTTCTCAAGGGCGGTCTTGGGCTGCGTTATGCTGCACTCGGGGCTTTCGGTGTTGCCGATTTCGGTGGGTTAGATACTTTCGACCACATAAACAGTTATCTGAATGCAGATCTTTGCAGTTCCAGAGAGGGAAGCCCGCTCCTCCATTCTCTGGTAGAGGAAGGGAACCTTGGCGTTAAGAGCGGAAAAGGCTTTTACGACTACTCCGGAGAAAGGCGCAAAGAGGCACTTTACGAGAGGGATCGCATGTATATAGAACTTGCACGGACATTGTATTTTTCTGAAAACGCCTGACACATCCAGGGTTTTCATCTTCTCTCCTCATTTCTCTTTCCATACAGAAAGGCTGTGAAGTTCCGGTTTTCCGTTCTTCACAGCCTTGTCTTTTCGTTTTAGCGGAGGATTAAACTATACTCCGTACAGTTCCGATATTGCCTTTGCAGCTCCGTCTTCATAGACACTCGGCGCAATATAATCTGCATAGGGTTTGACGCATTCTTCTCCGTTCCCCATCACCACGGCAAATCCTGCCGCTCGAAGCATTTCGAGGTCGTTGCCACTGTCTCCGAAAGCAGCCACATTCTCTCTTGTCATCCCGATTTCCCTGCACAATTCGTCAATTGCAGAAGCCTTCGATATACCCGCCAGAGTAATTTCCAAATCTTCCCCATCCATCAGGATTACTGTGAGCCTCCTGTCCGCCTGCATTCGCTCATACGCCTCCTCCAGGCGAGAAAAATCCCTGAAGTAGCATTTGACTTTGTACACAGGAAAGGGGCTGTACCACGCAAGGGCACGGATACCGGGAACCGGCATTGGTCTTCCTGGAAGCGGCCCACTCTTCGGTGGGAGGAAGCTCTTCGTCCCTGGAGGGTATTTTTCAAACAACTGTTTCAAGGCAAACGGAGCACCAGGCATACTCCCCCGCCGAAAGAGGATACATTCCCCTGTCATCCTTTTCAGTGTGTTCATGGTCTCCAGCAACAGTTCCTTTGTAAACGGATGCCCGGTGATCAACCTTCCTGTTGCGGGTTCCGAAACACATCCGCCATTTGCTGTCACCGCATAAGAAAAACACTTCATAAGATCCGGAGGCATTTGAAGTTCATCTCTTCCTGTTGCCACAACCGTTACAATCCCGCTCTCTCGCAGCGCTACCAGGCTCTCCTGTACAACCGGGCGGATTTGTTCTCCAGGGCAGTTCAGCGTTCCGTCCACATCAAAAGCAGCAATTCTGTATTTTGCTCTGCTAAATACTTTCCGATCCGCCTGATCTAACTGTTCCATTCAATTTCCCCTTCCTCAATTACTGCCGTCGGTCCTCTCAGGAGTATATCATGCACGCCGGAAGAATTGATTTCAACATTTACGCTGAGATGTCCCCCCGGCATTTCTATTTCCACTGGATTTTCCGGGATCTTTCCACGCATACGGAATGTAACTGCCGTTGCGCCGCATCCTGTGCCACAGGCAAGGGTAAAATCTTCCACCCCACGCTCAAAGGTAATCGCCCTGACTGTCTGTTTCCCCGTCATACAGGCAAACGTCACATTCGCTCCCCTTGGGAATGTGCTGCTGTGGCGTAATGCTCTGCCTGTCTCACGAAGCTTGTCAGGATTTTTTATTTTCTCTTCCTCTATCTCCACAACAGCATGGGGGATTCCGGGCTTTCCCAGTTCCACATAAGAGCAGTCATAGTCTGTACCGAACACTGTAACTCTGCGATGCAAATCGATCACAGACGGGTCGTTAAGCCGTACTTCATACTGCTCTTGTGTAATTTTTTTTGCCAACACAAGTCCGGCTGTAGCAGCAATACGGATTTTTTCAGGATTCTTTACCATCCCATGCTCTACCCCGTAGCGGGCAAGGCATCGTGCCCCGTTGCCGCACATTTCTCCGATGGATCCGTCAGCATTATAAAACAGCATTCCGAAATCTGCAAGTTCCTCCGCTCCTGTGATAACAATCATTCCATCCGCTCTGAATCCTGCATTCCCGGAACATAGGAGCACGGCGAGCTCCCCGGGATCCACACCCCGAAGCTCGCCGTTCCTGTTTTCTATCAGCACAAAGGAGTTCCCTGCCCCGTGCATTCTCGTATAGTGCATTTATTTATTTCCGTTCAGCTTTTTCTGAAGCCAGTCTTTTCCGTCATTGAATCTCGATACGACGT
>JAGCAN010000094.1 GCA_017652685.1 Oscillospiraceae bacterium | reverse complement strand
GCAGCCGCTCAGATTCGGAATCGTCGAGGTTCTTTCCGCTGTAAAGCATCATCTCAGTGACGACACCAAGCGTTGAAGGTACTTCTGTTCCGTCCTCAAACCTGACTGTCACATGTTCGGCAACCGTACGCCGGAGGGAAGAAATGACCATTCCGGTCAATCCTCACCGAGAGTTTCATCCTCGAAGCTGTCTTCGTCAAATCCATCGGCACTCACATCGACAGCTTTTTTAGGGGAAGTTTCAATCTCTCTCCGCTTTTCCTGCAGTTTGAAGAAGTTTTCCTTGATCTGTTTTTCCACCTCTTCATACTTATCCGGATTGTTAGCAAGAAAGTCTTTCACGGCGTCCTTACCCTGCAAGCGCTGACCGCAGCAGGTAAACCAGGCACCGGCTTTATCAATAATATCAAGCTTTACGCCGATATCGACGATTTCACCCAGCTTCGAGATGCCTTCTCCGTATATAATGTCAAATTCAGCTTCACGGAAAGGAGGAGCGACTTTGTTTTTCACTACCTTGACTTTTGTCCTGTTGCCGATCATCATTCCGTTTTGCTTCAGTGTTTCGATGCGGCGTACATCCAGGCGGACGGAGGAATAGTATTTCAGGGCAAGACCGCCCGGGGTGGTCTCCGGGTTGCCGTACATAACACCGATCTTCTGACGAAGCTGATTGATGAAGATCACAGTGCAGTTGTTTTTGGAAATAGCACCTGCCAGGCGACGCATCGCCTGAGACATCAGCCTTGCCAGTGCGCCGACTGTCACATCGCCGACTTCGCCTTCCAGCTCGGCACGAGGGATCAGAGCTGCAACAGAGTCGATAACCACAAGGTCAATGGCTCCGGAGCGTACAAGTGACTCTGCAATATCCAGCGCCTGTTCGCCGGTATCCGGCTGAGAGATCAAAAGGCTGTCAATATCAACGCCGAGTGCTTTGGCATAAGCAGGCTCAAGAGCATGTTCCACATCGATATACGCCGCCTCGCCCCCCTCCTTCTGTGCGGAGGCAACCACATGCAGCGCCAGGGTTGTTTTGCCCGATGCTTCCGGCCCGAAAATCTCAATGATGCGCCCTTTCGGGACGCCTCCGATGCCGAGCGCCATATCAAGAGAGAGAGACCCCGTCGAAAGTGCCTCTACGTTGACGGAAATGTCATCACCGAGGCGCATAATGGTACCTTTTCCGTAATCTTTTTCAATTTTTGCTATAGCAGTAGCGAGGGCTTTTTTCTTCTCTTCTTCTGTGCCCAGAATGACTTTGGTCTGCACAGGCTGCTTGGTATTTTTTGTTGCCATAACGAAAGAATCCTTTCTGTATTATGAAGTGGAAGCCATCCTGCCGATGACGACACGGTCTGTACCGAGGGTATCCTTCCTTGTTTCTGCAGAAGCAAACCCGGCAGAGAGAAGCATCTCTTTTACTTCTTCTGCCTGTCCTTCACCGACTTCAAAGAGCAGCATACCGTCTTTTCCGAGGAGAATCTTCCAGTTTTTGATGATAGCCTTATAGAATTTCAGACCGTCCTTCCCACCGTCGAGAGCCCAGAGAGGCTCAAAGTCTTTCACGGAACTGTCAAGTGTGAAAAGATCAATGGTGGGGATATAGGGCGGATTGCAGACAATCATGTCAAAAATGCCCAGACCCAGCGGCGGTGCGGACAGGGCATCTGCCTGCATGCAGATCGCTCTGGAGTTAAGCCGGTTGAGTGCAATGTTTTTCCGACAGACTTCCAAAGCGCTGGTGCTGATATCGACGGATAGAAAATGCGTCGCTGGCATTTCATGAGCGATGGCGCACGTCAGGCATCCGCTACCGCAGCAGAGGTCAAGAATGCGGGCGTCCATCTTGTGCCCGGTAAGCATCTCTTTCGCAGCATCTACCAGAACTTCGCTGTCCATACGTGGAATCAGCACATCGGGGGTGACGATCATCGGCAGCCCGTAAAACTCCCAGGTGCCAGAGATATAGGCAACCGGTTCTCCGCGAAGCCTGCGTGCCGTATAATCCTCCACCCGATCTTCGATTTCAGGGGAGGCATAAAGATTCAGATCACGCATCAGAGCCGATACCGTCTTGCCGGATGCTTTGGAAACAATCAGCTTTGCTTCAAGATTATATCCTTCCACCCCACGCTGACGCAGGATATTGCGTGTCTGCAGATAAATCTCATTATACGTTTTCAAGCGTTATTTTCCCCATTCGTCACTGCCCTTCTCCTCGGGGATAACCAGCTCAATGGCACGGATAGCACATTCGATCATTGAGTCGTCCGGTTCAGCCGTGGTGATGCGCTGCAACCACTTGCCCGGAGCCGAGAGAACCGCAGAGAGGAGGTTATCGTGAAGCCCGCACCAGCGATTGATTTCATAGCTGATGCCGACGACGACAGGGAGAAGCAGAAGATGGCATCCGATTCTGCCGAAAGTGTTTGTCACCTTTACAACGGAATTGACCAGCACGCTGACGATGACAACCACCAGCAGAAAGCTTGTGCCGCAGCGGGGATGGAAACGACTCTCAGGGCGTACGTTTTCAACCGTGAGCTCCTTGCCGTGCTCATAACAGAAAATGGTTTTGTGTTCCGCTCCGTGATACCGGAAAAGCCGATGTACATCCGGAACTTTGCGTGTCAGACCCATATAAAGAAGCAAAAGGGCAATACGCACGATACCTTCTGCCAGGTTGCGGAAGAAGAAATTGGTATAGATCGGTTTGATGAACCCGACGAGGAAGGTCGGCAGAAAGACAAACAGAAAGAGGGAAAGCCCTATACCCAGCACCACAGCCGTATAGATAATTACCTGCTTCGCTTTTTCAGCGGAAAAATGGGCCTCGATCCATTTGTCAAGGGGGTCGTCTTCCTGCATCTCCTCCGGCAGTAGCTCGGCGGAATAGAGCAGAGCTCCCATACCTTTAATCATGGAATCAAGGAAAATAACGACGCCGCGAACAAGTGGCAGGCCAAAGAATGGATATTTATCTTTCAGAAGTTTCAGGTCTTCCACTTTTTCCACAAGGCCGTCGGCAGTTCTGCATACGATAGCCTGTTTTTTAGGCCCGCGCATGAGAATACCCTCCATGAGAGCCTGCCCGCCGATGGATGTTCTGAAACCGCAGCTGGTATTCGAATTTTTTTCAGCCATAAAATCTTATGCTCCTATTAGAAATATCTTTGCTTGTGCGGGACGAAAAGAATAGCATAGAATCGGTTCAATCGCTGCTCATCGGCAGAGTGATTGTAACGATACAGCCTCCGCCTTCAGCGTTGTCAATATCGAGAATACCGTTGTGCCTTGTAATGATCTCGTCACAGACAGCAAGCCCGATACCTATCCCGCGGTTTTTTGAGCTGCCCTTATAAAATTTTTCTTTCACATGAGGCAGTTCATCCTCCGGGATACCATTCCCGTAATCCCGGAAAGAGATGTGAACAAATTTTTTGTCCTCCCAGAGCGAAACGTCGATCTTGTCGCTCTGGCCGTGTTTGGACGCATTATCCAGTACATTGGTAAAAACCTGCTTGAGCCGTTCCGGATCACCCGGGATAAGTGGAATCTCGGTTTCCGGAGAAGAATAGTTTATCTCAATGCCGGCCTGCTTCATAATTTCGCCATAGGTAAAGAGGGCATCCTCCAGCTCAGCGGCGATGTCAATCAGCTCAATGCGCAAATTGAAGCGCCCGTCCTGAATCCTGGTGAACTCCAGAAGCTCTGCCACCATTCTCGTCAGGCGCTCCGATTCTTTCGTAATAATATGGATACCGCGCAGGGAATCTCCCTGTACGGCGGGGTCGTAGGCAATGGTCTCACTCCATCCGGTGATAGCCGTGAGCGGTGTGCGCAATTCATGGGAGATTTGGGAGATAAACTCCGTGCGAGTCTTGTCCGCCATAGCAATCTTTTTGGACATCTCATTGATGGCACTTGTTAGATCTCCGATCTCGTTGTCAATGACGACTTCTTCCTGTGTGCCGTATTTCCCGTCGGCGATCTTCTCGGAGAAGACAGTGAGCTTATCCAGAGGATCCGCCACAAAGGTACGAAACCACAGATTGATCAGGATCACGTAAACGCACATCACAAGAAGAATGATGACAGCCGCTGTGATAGTTCCTCTAACAATCAGCCAGATGCCAAGCAGCAGCAGGACCAGTGCGGCAGCTCCTGATATCAGGAGCTGATTTTTCAGATTGATCAAATGAACGTACTTCCTTTAATATCCCCACTTGTAGCCATAGCCCCATACGGTGGTAAGGTATTCCGGCTCGGTTGGGTCATCCTCGATTTTCATGCGGAGGCGGCGGATGTTAACATCGACTGTCTTCAGTTCACCCGTAAAATCAGAGCCCCATACAGCAGAAAGAATGTCCTCACGGGACATGGCTTTGCCCGGGTTTTCCATAAACAGCTTCATCAGCAGATACTCGATCTGAGTGAGTTTGAGGCGCGTGAAGTTCTTTTCGAGCGTCCGGTTTCTCGTGTTGAGGACAAAGGGGCCGCTTTTGATCTCAATGGCTGCCTGTTCTTCTTCATCTACACCGAGGCGACGAATGAGTGCGTCTACACGGGCTGTCAGTTCTGCTGGGGAGAAAGGTTTGGTAATATAGTCATCCGCGCCGGTCATCAACCCGGTGACCTTATCGATCTCCTGACTTTTTGCCGTCAGCATGATGATACCGATTTTAGAACCGGATGCGCGGATACGCCGGCAGACTTCAAAACCGTCGATATCAGGCAGCATCACATCCAGCAGGGCAAGGCAGATATCCGGGTTGACTTTCAGCTTTTCCAGGGCAGTCATCCCGTTTTCCGCTTCGATCGGCTCAAAGCCGCTGCGGCGCAGATTGATCACGACAAAACTGCGGATATTGTCTTCATCTTCCAGAACAAGTATTTTTTTCATGTTTGTGACCCCTTAAAATGATTATGTAAACTACTATGACGCCTATTTTTTGTAATTATAACATATCTTTTCCATATTTGGTAGATTAAGTTTTCAAATTTCAAATATTTTTTCCACATATAGATGACGAAGAGCAACACCCGTTATGGCAAAGAGCAACATTTGTCTTTTTTCAGAAGAAACCTGCAGCCTGTCCAGACGGACAGGCTGCAGTTACGAAAAAGACAGGCTTTAGAAAACTATTATGCCACAAATACTTTTTCCCGTGTGATTTCTTTCAGGGAAGCAGCCCCGCACATTGTCATGGTGGACTTGAGTTCCCCGACGATCTTGTCCATATAGACCCGGAAGCCCTCTTCGCCTGCACCGTAAATGCTTGTTAGAACCGGCCGGCCGATCAGAACGGCATCGGCACCGAGAGCAATGGCACGGAATACATCGACACCGGAGCGGATGCCGCCATCGACAAAGATCACGGTATCACCCTTTACAGCCTCCGCAATGGCAGGCAGAACTTCACATGTGGAAGGAGTTCCGCCCTGTACACGTCCACCGTGGTTGGAAACCACAATACCTTTTGCACCGGCTTCCACCGCTTTCTTTGCACCGGCGACCGTCATGATACCTTTTATAATAAAAGGCATCTTCGCATAACCGGTAATCTCTTTCATCTCCTCGACCGTTTTGCTGCCTGCGTTCGGATTCATTGCCTTCAGGAAGGGGAGACCGGCGCCGTCAACATCCATCGCTGCGGCAAAGATACCGTTTGCGTTGAGGATATCCAGCTTATCAAAAACAGCTTCCTTGTTCCAGGGTTTGATGGTTGGGACTCCGATCCCGCCGAGTGGGAGCATATCCTCTACGGCAGCCTTCATAATCTCTGGGTCAACG
>JAGCAN010000008.1 GCA_017652685.1 Oscillospiraceae bacterium | reverse complement strand
GGAGGAAGTTCATGAACGATCCGGCAACCAGCACGAGAAGACGCTTCCAGACTTTCTGGTTGACAAATGCACGCGGATCTTCGGACTCGCCGTCTTCCCCTGTCATCGCACAATATCCGCCAAAGGGTATACAGCGGAGAGAATACAGCGTCTCCCCCTTCTGCCTTTGGAAGATGGCAGGACCCATCCCGATGGCGAATTCCTCCACGCGGATGCCACACAGCTTAGCAACTGCAAAGTGGCCGAACTCATGGATGCCGACAAGGATGCCAAAAAACAAAACCGCAATAATGATATAAACAATCATGCAAAGTACGCCTTTACAAAATTTCTTGCTTCCAGATCGAAAGCGATAATTTCATCGAGATCATCGGTTTCGACGGCAGGAATTGCAGCCACGGCAGCTGCCGCAGCGTCATAGATTCTATTATAGCCGATCTCACCACGCAGGAACATGTGTACGGCGACCTCGTTAGCTGCACTCATCACGCAGGGAGCCGTCCCGCCCGTGCGGGCACACGACATTGCGAGGGCGAGGCAGGGTGTTTTTTCAAGGTCAGGCGCTTCAAAGGTGAGCCCCTGCAGCTTTGTGAAATCCAGATGCTCAAACATCGATTTCCTGCGCTCGGGGTAGGTCAGTGCGAGCTGAATGGGCAGCCCCATGTCTGGCACACCAAGCTGCGCGATCACCGTACCATCCACAAGTTCTACCATCGAGTGAATCACGCTCTGTGGATGCACAACCACCTGAATATCATCCGGTGTGACGGAAAAGAGATGCATGGCCTCGATAAACTCTAGGCCTTTGTTCATCATCGTGGCACTGTCTACCGAAATCTTGGCACCCATATTCCAGTTTGGATGCTTCACCGCCTGCTGCGGGGTGATCTTCTCCAGCGCTTCCCGCGGCAAACCGCGGAAAGGCCCACCGGAGCCCGTGAGGAGGATTCTCTTCAGTTCCGCTTTCCCCCTACCCATCAGGCATTGGAAGATAGCTGAGTGCTCACTGTCGACCGGGATAATCTCTGCACCCTCCTCCGCTGCGGCGCGCATGACAAGGTTGCCCGCACAGACAAGCGTCTCCTTATTCGCGAGGGCAATGCGCTTTTTCGCACGGATAGCGGCAAGCGTCGGCTTCAGGCCGACAGAACCGGATACCGCCGTGACGACACAACGGCTTTCCGGTAGAATTGCCGCTTCAATCAACCCGTCCATTCCGGAGACCACGCGGACATCCAGATCTGCAACAGCTGTACGAAACTGCGCTGCCGCCTCTTCATCGAAAACAGCGACCAGCTTTGGGTGCAGACGGCGGGTCTGCTCCTCCAGAAGATCGATTTTTCGGTTTGCAGAAAGTGCTACTACCGGAATCCCGGCGTGCTCCGCCACTGCAATCGTCTGCCTGCCGATGGAGCCTGTACAGCCAAGCACAGAGATGGAATCAACCATTTTTAACGCCTCCAAACCGGCGGTCTCTCCTGCTGAACTCTGCAATAGCCCTGTCCAGCTCTTCCGGTGTGAAATCCGGCCAGAGAACGTCGGTAAAATAAAACTCGCTGTAGGCACACTGCCACAGCAGAAAATTGGAAATCCGCTTCTCTCCGCCCGGGCGGATCAGCAGTTCAGGATCCGGGATCCCGGCAGAATAGAGATACGAAGAAAAGCCATCTTCTGTGAGATCTGCTGAGGCTTTCCCTTCCACCAAATCTCGGGCATAGCGCTTTGCAGCCTGCAGGATTTCCGCTCTGCCGCCGTAATTCAGGCAGATATTCGCCTGAAAGCCCTCATAACGGGAAGAAATTCTGTTTGTCTCTTCAATTTCCGCTCGGAGGGACGGGGAAAGAATGGAGACGTCACCAAGAATCTTCATTCTGATATGGTCACGCTCCATGGTTGCGATTGCTTCACGAAGATACCTGTCAAGCAGCTTCATAATCGATTTGACTTCTTCCTCGGGCCGGGACCAGTTTTCCGTGGAAAACGCATATACCGTGAGATAATTCACGCCAATGTTCTTGCAGTATGTAGCAATCCTTCGGAACGTCTCCGCTCCGGCAGCGTGTCCGGCTGTCCGCGGCAGGCCGCGCTTCTTTGCCCAACGTCCATTTCCATCGAGGATGATTGCAATATGACGGGGGACGGTACTATTCCCCTCCCCCGTAATGTGTTCCAACGCTGCCATTAAATTTCTTTCAGTTCTTTCTCTTTGTTGCTCATAATTTTGTCGATTTCCTTGGTGAAATCATCCGTGAGCTTTTGAATGTCCTTCTCCACATTCTTATAATCATCTTCCGTGATTTCGGAAGCCTTCTGCTGCTTTTTGAATTTTTCAATCGCATCGCGGCGAATGTTGCGAATCGCCACCTTTGCCTCTTCGCCATATTTTCTCGTCTGCTTGACAAGATCAAGACGGCGCTCTTCCGTCAGCGGCGGGAAAACGAGACGAATCATTCTGCCGTCATTCTGCGGATGAATACCCAGATCAGAGGTGAGGATCGCTTTCTCAATCCCCTTCAGAATGGAACCGTCCCAAGGCTGGATCAGAAGAGACCGGGCATCCGGCGTGGCAATTGAAGCTACCTGGTTGATGGGGGTCGGAGAACCGTAATAGTCTACCGTGATCTGATCCAGCACGGCAGCGTTGGCACGGCCTGCACGAATGGTTGCGAACTGCGCTTCCAGCGCGTCGCAGGTTTTTTTCATTTTTTTCTCAAATTCCTGATAATCAGACATGATTGTCCCTCCTGTATAGTTGGTTTTATTATTTTATATTATTATACTGTAACGAGTGTGCCGACCTTTTCTCCGTTAAGCACACGGCAGATGTTTTCCGGGTCTGCCAGAGCGAACACCACAGAGGGGATATTATTGTCCATCGCCATGGAAGTCGCCGTGCTGTCCATCACCTGAAGCCGCCGCTCCAGAACTTCACCGTAGGAGATTTCACTGAACCGGATTGCAGAGGGATCTTTTTTCGGATCTGCAGAATAGACGGCGTCAATATTCTTGGCCAGCAGAATCGCATCGGCATGCGTTTCGAGAGCACGGAGAACAACCGCAGTATCCGTTGAAACAAACGGGAGTCCGGTTCCGCCGGCAAAGAGCACAACATTGCCCTCCTCCATAAGACGAATGCTCTTCAGCGTGTCATACCGCTCACCGACACCCTGAATATCCACTGAGGTCTGCACCGAGGCTGGGACGCCGTTTTGACGGAAAACATCTGCCACAGCAAGACAGTTCATACAGGTAGCCAGCATGCCCATCCTGTCAGCGCTGACACGCTCAACATGGCCGGCACCATCCTTTACACCGCGCCAGAAGTTGCCGCCGCCAATCACTATACCAACCTGCACTCCCTCTGCCATGCATTTTTTTACTGCCTGAACCACGGATGTGACAAAATCAAAATCGTAGCCGGTGTGCTTCCCTCCTGCAAGAGCTTCTCCGCTGATCTTCAAAACCACTCTTTTAAACTTCATTCTTCTTTTCTCCCTCAGGGCTATACTCATTTAAAATCACGTTATTTTACCATATGCTCCTGCTTTTAGCAATTAAGAATTGTGGTAAGCCTGTTTATTCTCTTATTTTTTCAGATTTTAACCTGCCTTTTCTTTATTTTCAAGCCTTTTTTCAAAGGTTCATACATATTTAATAATCAGCATTTGACGTGCCTGCCTGCTCCTGCCTTTATCACGTTTCAGCCTATCCATACAGCGTTTTACAGGCAGTTTTTCAGAAGCAAAACCGGGGATTTCTCCCCGGTTTTATTGCTATACCGATCAAGGTGAGGACAATTCCGCCATCTCCTGCTGTCTTGCCTGACAGCCAGCTAACCACGGGTTTTTTCCCATGGAACTGAATCAATCGTATTGCTACCTTTCCTCAGTTCTTATACGTTCACATATACCGTCAAAACTACAATCGCAATGGTTATTTCCGTCTCGGGATCCCCATCAAAGGCAATTCCTCTTGGGTTTGCTCCACCCTGATGGACTTCGGTATCAACGGTCCATCTGCTCAAATAATCGGTCACAACAGCAGGATCTGCCTGTTCAGGATGCGGGACATAGATATCAGCATGAATCTTTGCTTCTGTCTTCCTGTCCTTGATTTCAAAGATCTCTGAAATCCCTGCCATACAACAATGATGAACCGCATCCTTCGTTGCTTTCAGAATGGCATTGTTCTGATCGCCGCCATGCATGTCCACACCCTGCCCAAATTCAATAATCAGTCTTTTAAAAGCCATCGTTCTACCTCCTGTTTTCTTTTTGGTATTACACCATTGCAAGATATTTTTGAAATTCGGTGTGCTTACCATACACCCGTTTGAATTACAGCAATTTAGCTCCAGATTTTACTGCAAACCTATTTTCTCCATTGCCTGCTTCAAATCACCTATGATATCTTCCGGCTCCTCAAGGCCAACAGAGAATCGCAGAAAGCCCTGGCGGAATTTCTTCGGATACAAGAGAATACGCTCATCATAGCTGGGTTGTGGAAAGATGAGACTCTCATCGTGGCCGAGAGATACTGCAAAGGTTACCACCCTCAAAGCTGCGCAAAAGCGTTCCACCGTTTTGTCATCCGCATCCAGGCCAAAAGAGATAACGCCGCCAAAGCCATTCTGCATCTGCTTTCTGGCAGTTTCATACCCGGGATTGCTCTCCAATCCAGGATATGAGACAAAGGTAACACCGGGCTGGAGCTCCAGCCACCGGGCAATCTGCAATGTCGACTCGTTAATCTTCTGCATACGAAGCGGAAAAGTGACAGCGCCGCGGAAAATCTGCCACGCGTTAAAGGGGCTGATTACGGCACCGACATTCACCTGTACCTCGTAACGAATACGATCCATGGTCTCCAAATCATTGGACAGGATAGCACCTCCCTGTGCATCCCCATGGCCGTTCACATATTTTGTCAGTGCATCTACCACAAAGTCCGCTCCAAGATCCAAAGGGCGCTGATTCAGTGGTGAGGCAAAGGTATTATCCACGGATAGCAGCGCGCCATTTAGATGGGCGATCTCTGCCACAGCTGCAATGTCGGTAATACCAACCGTGGGATTATCCGGTGTCTCGATATGAACAAGCCTGGTCCCCGGCGTAATGACTTTTTCAACGGCATTCAGATCTGTCATATCCACCATCACTGTATCAACGCCGAATTTTCGATTGAACAGCTCATGGAACATACGGTATACCGCCATATAGCTCACATTCGGATAGACAACTCGATCGCCGCTTTGCAGAAGAGTCCAAAACAGGGCATGCAGAGCCCCCACACCGCTGGCAAGCACGATAGCATCCTTTGCACCATAGAGCGCGGCGATCTTCTCTTCCAGCCAATGCTGATTTGCATTGCCATTTCGCGCATACATCAGCAGATCGGTCGATGAATAGTTGACCTTGGACAGATCGTCGGGCAACTTGTAGCTGTTTGCCATATGAAGTGGACGCCGGACTGCTCCGGTTTCGGCGTCATAATCCGTTCCGGTATGAACAGCCTGGGTAGCGACCCCATAACCAGCAAATCTGTTTTCTTTCTCAGCCATTATATATTTTTCCTTTCTAAAAATCTACAGTCTTTTCGACCTTTTCCGGAAAGCAGTGCATCTTTCCCTGTGATATAAAAACCGGGAACTGTATAGTTTAATCTGTTTCTTTTTTCTGACCATCGCATTTATTATTTCTCAGATAAACAGACTCATATCCGACTGCTCACCGGAACCCAGGAAAGTAGATACGCCTCCAAGCTCGACCCCATCAATGAGCTCTTCTTTTTTGATCCCCATAATGTCCATAGACATCTGACAGGCTACCAGACGTACGCCGTGAGAACGGGCGCTGTCAATCAGCTCTTCCAGTGAACTGACACCTTTCTCTTTCATGATCCCCCGTATCATCTTCGCACCAAGCCCACCCATATTCATGCGGCTCAATCCCAGTTTCTTCGTTCCGCGTGGCATCATGAAGCCAAACATTTTCTCGACTGCGCTCTTGGTCACATGCACCTTCTCAGGCCGACGCAGGATATTCAGCCCCCAAAAGGTGAAAAACATCGTCACTTTTCGTCCCATGGCTGCAGCTCCGTTTGCCATGATAAAGGCTGCGATGGTTTTGTCCAGATCTCCTGAGAAAACAACAAAAGTTTTGTCATTCTGTATCGCAGCCGATGCTTGAGCGGGTGCCTCTGCCTTTTCAATCAGCGCTTCAACAAGATCCGGTCTGACCTCCAGCTTCAGCAACTTGTTGCCCGTCCGCTCACACCATACGACAATATCTGACGCGAAAGCATCTTCGGTCGCTTCAATCCTAAGCTTCTGACCGTCTGACATCGTACGAAGAGCATCTGCAGCTTTTACAATCGGACCCGGGCATTTGAGTCCTTTGGCATCCAGTGTCAGCGGTTCCGCTTCTTCCATCCACTTTTGCCACGCACGCCAGCCACCATCCAGATTTGTAGCATCATAGCCCCAATCCTGCAACTGCTCCGTAATCTCTGTGCTTAAGGAGCCCTCCTGGCAGAATAAATAGACGGGTTTCTCCTTTGAGAGATTTTCCAGCTCTTTGCCGATACGGGAGAAAGGAATATTGATTGCCCCTTTTATCGTTCCCAGGAGCACCTGATCAGGCTCCCGTAGATCCACCAGAGTTAAGGAACTCCGATCCAGTTTTGAAAACTCCTCAACAGAGATATGTTTGATTTCATCCATAATAAATACTCCTGTAGTCAACTATGTTCAAATTAATTATTTCAGGTCACACTCCACCGTGTCCTCATTGAAAGGCTGCTGAATTGTCGGATTCTTCCCGCAGACAGGACAATCCGGGTTTTCCGGCAATGTGACAGGATACATTTCCATGTCCAACGCATCAAAAGTCAGCAGCCGCCCGGTGAGCAGATTACCGACACCCACAATATACTTAACTGCCTCCAAAGCCTGCATGCAGCCGATAACTCCGGCCATTGCGCCGATCACCCCTGCCTCACGGCAGGTAGGGACTGCATTCCTCGGAGGTGGCCTTTTGAACACACAGCGGTAGCAGGGGCCCTTCCCGGGTACATATGTCATCAATTGTCCGTGAAAACGAATAATCCCGGCGTGGCAAAAAGGCTTGCCGGCCAGTACGCAGGCGTCGTTGATAAGAAACTTAGCAGCAAAATTGTCAGTCCCGTCGATAATAAAGTCATAGGGTTCGATCAGCTTCATAATGTTCTCTGCAGAAACGAACAGATGGTGAGGAATCACCTGTACATCGGGATTCATCGCTTTCATGGTTTCCTTTGCGGAATCCACTTTTGGTCTTCCAACATCCGCTGTGGCGTGCAGGATCTGCCGCTGCAGATTGGAAAGGTCTACCTCATCAGCGTCTGCGATACCGATAGTCCCAACACCGGCGGCAGCCAGATACATCGCTGCGGGAGAGCCAAGCCCACCGGCACCGATAATCAGGACTTTAGCATTCAGAAGCTTCTTCTGCCCCTTAAGCCCGACTTCTTTCAGAATAATATGCCGGGAATAACGATCAAGCTGTTCACTGCTCAGTGCTATTCCAACCACCCCCATTTAATACAGAAATTCCTCTTTGTCTCCCTCCATCAGGGCAAAGCGTTCATCGCAATCCTAGGACAGAAATGTATTGCTAACGGTGAACCACAATTCCCTATCAACCGGTTTTCCGGAAACAATTGTTTTCAAAGGTTCTATCTCCTTTTTCCGCAAATGGCTTCACATCAATTTAGGACTTGACAAATACAGATATTTAGGAGTATAAACAAATAAACACATCAAGTCAATAGGAATAATAGGTATATGCGTGGTATGACACAGCACGTTATTCAGATAGTAGCAAACAGACTGCAGATCCGACCGGGAGACTAATTTACAAGTCCCCGGTTTTTCCAGCCGTCAGCTTTCGTTTTAAGCAATGCTTTGCAAACAACCCTATATGAGCTGAGTAATAGAAAGGCATATGTGATGACCAAGAATATTCATTTCAATATAAGCGGTATGACCTGTATCAACTGCCAGAACAAGATAGAAAGCAGTTTAAATTCCACAGATGGCGTGATTCACGCATCGGTTAGTTTCTCTAAAGGATGTGCCGATATTGAGTATGATCAAATCAAGATATCAGAGGAAGACATTATTAGGGTAATCGAAGATTTAGATTACAAAGTGCTTTTGTCAGACACATCTGCTTCCTTTGATATTGTAAATTCTGTCAGCATTTTAGCGATCATCATAGCGTTATACTATATTCTTCAGTCTCTCGGCATTCTGAATCACCTGGTCCCAAGACGTCTGGCTGATACCGGCATGGGCTATGGCATGCTATTCATGATAGGATTGATCACATCCGTTCACTGCATTGCCATGTGTGGAGGCATCAATCTATCACAGAGCCTCCCGAAAATGGCGGATTACTCAACTGAAAATGCGGGCAAATTTCGGTCGATCCAGCCATCATTACTCTATAATCTTGGCAGAGTTTGCTCTTATACAGCGATCGGATTCCTTCTTGGATTGACAGGAATGATTCTAAGCAGTGGATCAGACATTGGCGTCTCCTCTTTGCTTCAGGGGCTGTTGAAGATCATAGCCGGTTTGTTTATGGTGGTCATGGGAATCAACATGCTGGGAGTCTTTCCATGGCTTCGTAAGTTTTCAATATCCATGCCAAGGTTTATCTCAAGCGTCATATGGAAAAAAAGAAGAACGACAAGCACACCTTTTGTTGTAGGTCTGCTGAATGGATTTATGCCCTGCGGACCGTTGCAATCCATGTGGATTGTAGCACTGGCAACAGGAAATCCTTTTGACGGAGCGCTGTCTATGTTCCTGTTCAGTGCAGGGACTGTGCCTCTTATGCTTGGACTTGGCTCAGTTGTCTCATTACTCGGGAAGAAATATACAGATCAAATGATGAGAGCAGGAGCAATCTTAGTTGTCGTTATGGGGCTCTCCATGCTTTCTCAAGGCGGATCGTTAAGCGGATGGCTTCCGCCTGATATGCTGCTTTACCTTATTATAGCATTCAGTATTGCAGGTGTGCTTTTAAGTCTTCCAAACAGAAAAAGGTGGATGCGATATGCAGCATATGCGGCTTCAATTATAGTTTTTGTCGGTGCCTTTGCTTTATGGACCACGAGTGAAAACACATCAGAAAGCAGGAAAAACTCTGAAGGCAGAGCACAGATATTGAATGGAATACAGGTTGTGAACAGTACGCTTTCTCCCGGCAGTTATCCGGATATCATTGTGCAGGAAGGCATTCCCGTGCGCTGGACAATCGAGGCATCGGATGGGAGCGTCAATGGATGCAATTATCGGATGCTTATACAGGATTACGGGATCGAACATACGTTTGGCAATGGAGAAAATGTCATCGAATTTGTCCCGGAAAAAGCAGGGGTTGTGAGATATAGCTGCTGGATGGGAATGATACATGGGAATATTTATATCGTTGAAAATTTATGAACAAAAGTGAATATGATTTATGGAGGATTTTTTAGATGGAAAGTCAGAAAAATAACAAAACAAATTCTACGGCGTCCAGCAGTAAAAAAGCTCTTCCCATCGTAGCTGTGGCTTTAGTGCTGGTATGTGCAGCAGTTGTAATGTTTGTAAATGGGAATAAAACAGATGAACAACCGACTTCAGAATTGCCAAGCGATGCATCGACAATAATCGCACAGGGAGAGTCCCTTGTGATTCCCATTTCGGAAATAACCGAAGAGGTTACTTTTTATCCATTTACAGTAGATGGAGAAGATATGGAAGTGCTTGCTGTAAGAGCCTCTGATGGCACGATCCGCACAGCATTCAACACTTGCCAGAGCTGCTATACCTCTGGCGCCGGATTTTATCGATTTGAGGAAGGAAAGCTGATTTGTAACAACTGTGGATTCCATTTTTCACCAGACCAGGTCCAAGTAGCTTCCGGAGGATGTAATCCCTGGCCTATTTTCGATGATGACAAGACCACCTCTGACGACAGTATATTGATCTCATATGATTTTCTTTCTGCGTCAAAAGAAATTTTTGCAAACTGGAAAAGTTCAGTTACCTAAAGAAGGATGGATAACGATAGATGCGACAATACTCTGTTACAGGTATGAGCTGCGCTGCATGTGCTGCACGCGTGGAAAAGGCTGTCTCGCAGGTTCCCGGGGTGGATACCTGCTCAGTCAGTCTTTTGACAAATTCTATGGGTGTAGAGGGCACAGCATCTGATATAGCGATTATCCAGGCAGTTGAGAATGCTGGTTATGGAGCACAATCCAAAGATAACAGTATTGATTCTGAGACACGACAGAAGGCGGAAGAGGATGCTCTTGCTGATAAAGAAACTCCCGTTCTAAAAAAGAGGCTAATAGCCTCTGTAGTGATATTGATACCGCTCCTGTATCTTTCCATGGGACACATGATGTGGGAATGGCCTCTGCCGCACTTTTTTGACGATAATCACGTAGCGATGGGTCTTGTACAGTTAGTTCTGACGGGACTTATCATGGTCATCAATCAAAAATTCTTTATCAGCGGGTTTAAAAGTCTTATCCACAGAGCACCCAACATGGATGCACTGGTTGCACTTGGATCATCTGCCGCTTTCCTTTGGAGCCTTTATGTGCTTTTTGCAATGACAAGAGCAGCCGCAGACAGCAACAATGAAGCGGTCATGGCCTATATGATGGACTTCTATTTTGAGTCATCCGCGACGATACTGACACTGATCACCGTTGGAAAGATGCTGGAGGCCAGATCTAAAGGACGGACAACCGATGCTCTAAAAGGGCTCATGAAGCTTGCGCCTAAAACAGCTACAGTTATAAAAGACGGGAAAGAGACTATCGTCCCCATCGACCAGGTAAAGACTGGAGATATCTTTGTTGTCCGTCCTGGTGACAATATTCCGGTAGACGGGGTGGTAATAGATGGCAGCAGCGCTGTCAACGAGTCAGCACTGACAGGAGAAAGCATCCCGGTTGATAAGGGGATAGGAGACGGGGTGTCAGCAGCTACGACCAATGAGTCCGGGTTTATCAGATGCCAGGCGACCCGAGTCGGTGAAGATACAACGCTGTCTCAAATTATCCAGATGGTTAGTGACGCAGCTGCCACCAAGGCTCCAATCGCGAAAATTGCAGACAAGGTTTCAGGTATATTTGTTCCGACCGTCATAGCGATCGCACTGATCACTTTTGCTACCTGGATGCTCCTCGGAGAGGCAGTGGGAACTGCATTGACCAGAGCTGTTGCTGTACTGGTAATAAGCTGTCCCTGCGCCCTGGGGCTTGCTACTCCAGTGGCGATCATGGTCGGAAATGGCATGGGCGCTAAGAATGGAATCCTTTTTAAAACGGCAGTCTCTCTTGAGGAAACCGGAAAAGCGCGCATCGTAGTTCTTGATAAGACCGGAACGATCACTGCAGGTCAGCCACAAGTGACAGATATTTTGCCTTCTGATGAATTTTCTGAGCGAGAACTTCTGAAGCTTGCTCTTGCGCTTGAGAGTAAGAGCGAACACCCGCTTGCAAAGGCGATCTTACGCCGAGCGGAAGAAGAAAACATAAAAGCAGAAGAAGTGTCAGATTTTAAAGCTCTTCCCGGTAATGGTTTGTATGCTACTTTTAACGGAAAATTACTTTCCGGGGGAAATCTTTCTTTCATACGTTCATCCAACTCTGTCCCTGATAATACAGTTGCGAAAGCTGATACCCTGTCAGAAGAAGGAAAGACGCCGATATTCTTTGCCATAGACGGGAAACTTGCAGGGATCATTGCTGTAGCAGACGTTATCAAAGAAGACAGCCCGCAGGCTATCTGCGAACTAAAGGAACTGGGGCTTAAAGTTGTAATGCTTACCGGGGATAATGAGCGCACTGCCAGAGCTATCGCTTCTAAAGCCGGTGTGGATGAAGTTGTTGCTGAAATTCTACCGGATGGAAAAGAAAAACAGGTGCGTAAGTTACAGGAAGAGGGCAAGACCATCATGGTAGGTGATGGAATCAATGATGCTCCAGCTCTTACGCGGGCGGATATCGGGATTGCTATCGGTGCTGGAGCAGATGTAGCGATTGATGCTGCTGATGTTGTTCTGATGAAGAACACCCTTCTCGATGTCCCGGCTGCGATACGCTTAAGCAGAAAGACCCTTAGAAACATCCATCAAAATCTGTTCTGGGCGTTCTTTTACAATGTGATTGGAATTCCCCTTGCCGCAGGTGTCTTTATTCCTGTTTTAGGCTGGCAGTTAAATCCGATGTTTGCTGCTGCTGCAATGAGCCTTTCAAGCTTTTGCGTCGTAACAAACGCCTTAAGGCTTAATCTTTTCGATATTTATGGAAACGGGAAAAAAGGGAAAGAAGAGGATCTCATAAAAACAGTGAATATAATGAAACCAATAATTCTGACAGAAAAAACTTTATCCATCGAGGGAATGATGTGTGAACACTGCGAAAATCGCGTAAGGCGAGCGCTGGAAAACATAGACGGAGTAGACCGTGCACTTGTTAGTCACGAAAAGAATCAGGCCATAGTGTCCTTAAGCAAGGAGGTTTCCAATGATATTCTTGCAAATGCAGTGGAAGCAGAGGATTACCATGTGATCAAAATCGCATGATAACCAAGTAATATATATTGTTCAAGCTCTGAACCGGTAAAAACAAACGAAACACGGTTTAAGCACCATTTTCTGCCAGTTCCTCCTATTGTAATTCAGGTTAGCACAAAAAATAATGCATATTCCAAAAAACAGGCATATTCTTTATACTTTTCTGCTATTTTAGTGAAGAAGATTCCTTTTTTTCTTTCTGAACAATTTGCAATTAAAAAAAGATGAACAAATCGAAAATATAACGAGAAACCTTTTGAGTAAGCTTGCTTTTTCTCTCTTCCATCCTGTATAATGGAAATAATTTAGCAAGGCAGGTGAATGGATATGCTGCATCTGTTCCGACGGGAGAAAAAAACGAGTGATGTTCCCGCTTTTTCTCTGGCAGAATATGAACCGGTGATCCGTGCAAGCATCTGCACGGGTGAACGGGTTGCCTGTATGCGCAGTCTAAACACGGGAAAGCTGCACGAGGTAATGCTGATTCGCTCGGATGCAGATCTGGAAGAATTCTGCAAAACCTACGGCATGCAAAAGAGCGATATTAAAACCGTCTATTAAAATCCAATCAGTTAACAGTAAAACCCCTCCGGAAATTCCGGAGGGGTTTTACTGCAGATAATGAACTTTTTTACTGGATCAGGCCGATCTCGCGATAGTAGCGTGCTGCGCCGTCATGGAGCGGAACACCAGCAAGATCCTCACAGGCTTTGGCCGGGTCTGCTGCGCGGAGTGCAGCGAAGTTCTCTGTCAGACTGTCCCAATTCTCCCAGAAGACCTTTGTCATCTGGTAGGCAGTCTCTTCATCCACATCCGGGGTCAGGAAAAGGGTAAGCTTTACTGCGGAGGTCGGAACATCCTCATCCTGATTGGCATAGGTCCCGGCCGGAATTGTGTAGGCGGCATACCACGGATAGTCGGCTTTCAGTGCATCTACCACTTCTGCCGGAATTGGCAGGAGTTTCGCATCACTGCTGGTGAGGATCTGCGTAACGCCGGCATTGGGAACTCCTGCCATAATCCATGCACCATCCAGCTGCTTGTTCTGGATTGCATCAGCGGAGGAGGAGACGTCCATATACTCGGTTTTCATATCGTCAAGCGTGAGGCCTGCCGTTGCAAGATGGTGGGCTGCCTCGTCGATGGTGGTGGAACCTGCCGCACCGACAGAAAAGTGCTTCCCGGCGAAGTCCGCAAAAGAATCGATTCCGCTGGCATTTGTCACAACCACCTGATTGGGGTTGTAGTAGAGCCCGGCGAAAATACGGATATCCGGGTTGGCATCTCCCTCAAAAGCGTCGGTACCCATCATTGACTGGTAGACCAGATTCGCATTGGCAATACCGATCTGTGCTTCTCCGTCTTTTGCCTGATTCAGGTTGTCTACGCCGCCGCCGGACGGAGTGGCAACTGCGTGCATACCCTCGATGTTGTCATTCCAGAGTTTTGCGACTTCCACACTAATGGCATAGAAAGTGCCTGCCGTACCGGCTGTGACAAAGTTGATCTCGGCTGCCATCGCCGCAGCGGGAAAGACTGCAGCCAGCAAAACCACACAAAGGAACAGGGCTATCATTTTTTTCATGCAAGAATTCCTCTCTTTCCGATAATGTTGGATCTATTGATTCAACGCCAAATTGGCGTATCATCCGTCTTTATGCGGGAGACAGCGGCTTTGCACGGGAGAGAAGCGCTTTGTCCAGAACAAGCTGCAACCCAATAAGTGCAAGAGCAATTCCGTCCGTCAGAAGTGAAGGACTGATAAACAGAAGCCCCGCTGCCACAAGCAGCCCACGGCCAAGGATTCGAAGCGCCGTGACTCCTCTCCCGAACTTCTGCAAAGGCAGCCCTGCCAAGCCACCGGCGAGTGCCAACACGCCGATCACCGCAGTAGCAAAAGAGTAGACCGTCGTACTGAGGGCAACTCCCTCCGTACTGCCATAAAGCAGCACAGGATTGTCCAGGAAAAAGAACGGTACAATAAAGCCCGCAATCCCAAGCTTGATGGCGATCAGACTGGTTTTCGTCATATCACTGTCGGCTATTCCGCTGGCCACATAGGAACTCATCGCCACCGGAGGTGTAATGTTGCTCAGGCAGGCATAAATCAGACAGAACATATTGGCTGCCATTTCCGTTGCACCAACGCCGCGCAGAACCGGAACTGCCACCGCATAGACAATCACATAAGCTGCAACACCGGGCACTCCCATCCCGAGGATGATGGACATGACCATCACCATCATGCCGCCCAGGAAGAGCTGCCCTTCTCCTACGACTTTCAGGATCAGATTCCCGAAATTTACGCCGAGACTTGTCATATTTACAGACCCGATGATCACCCCGATAATCACACAGCTGACCCCGACGCCGACAGCGCTGCGGCTTCCTTCCACCACAGCCTGCAGGATGATTTTTGGGGTCATGCGGGTCTCGCTATGTAGCCACGACACGGGAACCGTCACAATGATCGCAGCGATTGCAGCATATAGTGGTGTATAGCCATGAAACATCAGTGCCAGGAGAGCCACAAGAGGTACGAGCAGATGCCCGCGCGCTTTCAGCACTTCCGCCGCTCTGGGGAT
>JAGCAN010000093.1 GCA_017652685.1 Oscillospiraceae bacterium | reverse complement strand
GTTCCATCCAGGTGACTCCGCCCCCGGCCAGCAGCCAGTTAAGCGTGAGCCCCAGCATATAAATGCACCAGCAGGGCGGCGTGTTGAGCATGGAATCGGCCTCGATCATCCTTTGGTAACTCATAACCTGCGGTGTAAAGGGCAGTTCCTTTCCGGCAAGAGCCTTATCTACAATGACGACTGTGAGGCCTGCCGGCGCCATGTTTTTCTGTGCCCCGGCATAGATCAGCCCGTAACGGGAGACGTCTACCGGCTGCGACAGGATATCCGATGACATGTCGCACACCAGAGGAGCCTTCGTCTGCGGCACGTATTGCCATTCCGTACCGTAAATGGTGTTGTTGGCACAGTAATAGAAATATGAGGCATCCGGAGAGAGGCTGAGTTCCTCCTGGCGGGGAATTCTCGCATGTTCCGGAGCTGTAGAGGCTGCGAGATGAACCGGGCAGTACTTTTCCGCTTCCTTTGCAGCCTTGTTGGAAAAGTTGCCCGTCACGGCGTAATCCGCTGTCTTTCCGCAGGAGAGGTTCATCGGGATCGCGGCAAACTGCAGCGTTGCACCGCCCTGAAGAAAGAGAATCTCATGCGTATCCGGCACGGAGAGCGCCTTGCGCAACTTCTCCTGCGTATCGGCAATGATTTCCCCAAACACCGCTGAGCGGTGGCTCATCTCCATGACCGACATTCCGCTTCCTTTGTAATTGAGAAGATCCTTCTGCGCTTCCAGCAGCACCTCCTCCGGCATTATGGAAGGGCCTGCGCTGAAGTTGTAAACCCTGTCTGCCATCATGTCTGAATTTCTCCTTTCAGTTCTTCTCCGTCGATCCCGGTGATCACAGTCTGCAGAACCTGATTTCTCAGCTTTGTGCCGGGCGCGCGTACCAGCACATAGGTATCGCTGTGGCCGGTGCAGAAGCCGTTTTCTTCCGTTTCAAAGAGCACCGGAAGTGTCTGACCGATGCAGCTTTGCAGGTATTGCCGGTGCATCCCGGTGCAGACCTGCTGTGCCTGCGCAGCCCGACGTGCTTTGACTGCCCGGGTGCACTGGCCCGGCATTTTGTCCGCGGGTGTGCCGGGACGCCGGGAATAGGGAAAAATATGCATATCGGAAAAGGCACACGCCTGGATGAAAGCGAGCGTTTCGGCAAAGTCCTCTTCTGTCTCCCCCGGGAACCCCACAATCAGGTCGCATGTAATGCCGCAGCCCGGGAAAGCGCTGCGCAGCAAACGGACCTTTTCCAGAAACTGTGCCGTGTCGTATTTGCGGTTCATCGCTTTCAGGGTTCTGTTACAGCCCGACTGCAGGCTCAGATGGAAGTGCCTGCAGACTTTTCCCTCCTCTGCAAGGCGGGTACAGAACTCCTCCGTGATCACCGTCGGCTCCAGAGAGCCGAGCCGGATCCGCATGTCACCGCTCTGGCGGGCGATGGCACAGATCACGTCGGTAAGATTCGGCCTGCCGGGCAGATCCACCCCGTAGGAGGCGATTTCAATCCCCGTAAGCACAAGCTCCCGATATCCTTCCGAAGCCAAACGCGCTGTCTCTTCCTCGGCTGCCCGGATCGGCAGGCTGCGCAGCCTGCCTCTCGTATAGGGAATAATGCAGTAGGTGCAGAAGTTTACACAGCCGTCCTGAATTTTCAGCAGAGCTCTCGTCCTGCCGGAGACCGCCCCGGCCGGGAGCTGTTCATACAAAAGCCTCCGGAAGGGATCGTCCAGTTCCGTCTCCGCCGAACCGCCCCCTGAGAGGACAGCCTGCTCCAGTGCCGCTACAAATCCTTTGTGGTCACCCGTACCGAAGATGATCTGCCCGCCGCTCTGTTCCGCCTCTTCCGGGCTCAGCTGCGAATAGCAGCCGCACACCCCGATCACTGCCCCCGGGTTTTCCTCCCCGAGCCGCCGGATCATCTGGCGTGACTTGCGCCCGCTCTCCGCCGTGACTGCACAGGTGTTGACAATTACCGCATCCGCCGCTTCTCCCGGGGCAGCGGCCCGGTGCCCCCTCTCCTGAAGGAGCAGCTCCATCGCCTGTGTTTCATACTGATTTACTTTACATCCGAGAGTTGAAATTACATACTTCATACTTTATAATATTCGTACCAATCCGAAAAAGAGGTTTTTATGGAACACTATCTGGACAATGCCGCAACCACGAAAGTCTGCCAGGAAGCAGCCGAAGCAGCCCTGCATGCCATGACGGAACTCTACGGGAATCCGAGCTCTACCCATACAAAAGGGCGGGAAGCCAAAAAGCTTCTGGACGCAAGCCGTAAAAAAGTTGCCGATGCACTCGGCTGCGCTCCTGCTGAGCTGGTATTTACTTCCTGCGGCTCCGAAAGCGATAACTGGGCGCTTCTGAACGGCGCTGAATCCATGAAGCGCTTCGGGAACCACATCATTTCCTCCAGGGTCGAGCATGATGCCGTGCGGAGAAGCCTGGACCTTCTGGAAGCCGCCGGCTGGGAAGTGACGCGCCTTTCTCCCGATTCCCGGGGAGCGATTCCGGTTTCCGCCGTGCAGGAAGCCCTGCGGGATGACACCGTTCTGGTCTCGCTCATGACCGTCAACAATGAAACCGGCGCCGTGACGGACATCCATGCCATTTCCCAGATGCTGAAAAAGGCCGGCTCCCGCGCACTGCTGCATACCGATGCTGTGCAGGCTTTTCTCAAAATACCCTTCCGCGCCAAAACACTCGGGGCTGACATGATCAGCATCAGCGGCCATAAAATACATGCTCCCAAAGGGATCGGCGCACTCTATCTTCGCAGCGGCCTCCGGCTGAAACCTTTCCTCTCGGGAGGCAGTCAGGAAGAAGGCCGGCGTGCCGGCACAGAGGCCATGCCTCAGATTGCAGCCTTTGCGGAAGCCTGCGCTGTTGCCGCTCCCGGCCTGGAAGAGAATATTGCCCGTATGAAGGCATTGAAGCAAAGCGCACTCGAGCAGCTGCGCACCGAAATCCCGGAGCTGACCGCCCTGGAAACCGATGCTCCTCACATTCTCAGCATCTCCATGCCCGGCTGGCGCAGCGAAGTGCTGATGAACTTCCTGGAAGCAAGAGAAGTCTATGTATCAAAAAGCTCCGCCTGCAAGAAGGGCGGGCGAAGCCATGTGCTGGAAGCCATCGGCATGAAAAACGAGGAGATCGACGGCGCTCTGCGCATCGGGCTCTCCCGCTTTACCACGGAAGACGATATCCGGGCGCTCGTCTCCGGGCTCAGTGATGCCCGGCGAACCCTTGCCCACCGCTGAGTTTTTTACTGTCCCGTTTTCTTCAGATGAACCTCGCGAGTGGCGGGGTCGATATAATCCAGCTGGGAATAGGTCTCATAATCCTGCGGGAGATCTTCGCGCTTGAGCTTTTTGTCGATCAGCGTCGTCATTGCACTGTAAATTACAACGAAGACCGGCACGCCGAGAATCATCCCCGGGAAGCCGAACAGGCCGCCGCCCAGAATGATGGCAAACATAACCCAGAATCCGTTGATGCCGACGCTGCTGCCCAGAATTTTCGGCCCGAGGATATTGCCGTCAATCTGCTGCAGAACCACAATGAAGATCACAAAGATCAGGCACTTGAAGGGATCGACCAGCAAAATGATAAAGGCCGAAGGGATAAGCGAGATCAGCGGGCCGAAGAACGGAATAATATTGGTAATCCCGATCATGACGCTCACCAGCAGAGCGTACGGCATTCTCTTTACCGACAGAACCTTTATGGGCTTTCTCTCCGGCAAACTGCTGGACTCCGCCATCATTGGGCTGGTCTGTTATATCGTGTGTGTCATCCTGAAAATGCCGTACGCTCTGCTGG
>JAGCAN010000092.1 GCA_017652685.1 Oscillospiraceae bacterium | reverse complement strand
GTCGACCTGCATTTCCCTGGCCGCAATCTCCTCCTGCCTGGCCCCGTTGTATTCTTCCATCTGCAGCTGCGCTTTTTCAAGGTTTTCTCTGGAAAGGCTGAACATCGTCCTCAGCACGTTATAGCAGCTCTGGAGCGCCAGCGCGGGTGTGGCAAAGAACACCGGATTCAGCGCCTTGATCAGTTCCCCGTGCGGGTCTTCTTCTTCTTTCTTCTTACGGACAATCTTGTCGCTCAGTTTTTCAAAGACGCGAAGCATCGGCAGCAGGCTGATCGCGCAGACCAGGTTAAACACCGTATTGGTATTGGCAATCATGCCGGAATTGACCGTGGCGTCCCATAACCCGTCCAGCAGGCCGAGATGATGGATGACGGTGATGACCACCAGAACCATCGCGGATTTACACAGGTTGTACAGAATATTCACGATGCCGACCCGTTTTGCTTCCCGGTTTGCCCCGATGGAGCATACGATGGCCGTGGTTACGCAGTCGCCCAGATAAACGCCGACAATCACGGAATAGATCGCCTTGAACGTCAGCAGGCCGCTGGCGGAAAATGCCTGCAGGATACCGATCGTCGCGGAGGAACTCTGCAGCGCGAAAGCCACGCCCGCGCCGGTCAAATAGCCCAGGAAGGGGTTGTCGCCAAGGCCCGTAAACAGGTTATCCACGGCGCCGGATTCCTGCAGCACACGGACAGCGCTGGTCATATTCAGCAGGCCGGAAAAAAGAATTCCGAATCCGATGGCGATATTGCCGATTGATTTGGAATTCCGGAGGATCCCGGTCATGATCAGAACAATTCCGATGATCAGGGCAATCGGAGCAAGGGTGGACGGTTGAAACAGACGAAGGAATGAAGAACCGGACGCGTTGATATCCAGCAGCCGGATGATCTGTCCGGTCACGGTCGTGCCCACGTTCGCCCCGACAATAATGCCAAAAGACTGCCGCAGTGACAGGATCCCGGCTCCGACAAGGCCGGAAGTGATCACAATCGTCGCCGTGGATGACTGAATCAGCGCGGTCACGGCAATCCCGAGCAAGAAAGCTTTCAGTGCGCTGTCGGTCACTTTCTCCATCACGACTTTAAATGTTCCCGATGAGTTTTCTTTCAGGGAATCCCCCATCAGGCGCATGCCGTACAGAAACAACGCAAGGCCCCCGAGAAGAGAAATCACATTTAAAGGACTCATTATACTCCTTTATGGATTTATTTGGGATATGTTTTCTGTAAAAATACCGGGAGGAAACTATTCCACCCGGTATCTTAACCAAATTGATTAAGCTTTCACGATGAGGCTGCGACCAGTCATCTCTTTGGGTTGAGGAATACCCATGACATCCAGAATCGTCGGAGAGATGTCAGCCAGACGGCCGTTATCAAGTGTAATGCCTTTTTTTGTCACGAGGAACGGCACAGGGTTTGTTGTATGCGCGGTGTTGACTTTCCCGGTTTCATCAAACATGCAGTCGGCATTGCCATGGTCTGCCGTAACGAGCAGAACCACATCCGGATGCTTCTTCAGTTCTTCAATAATCCTGCCCATACAGGCATCTACCGTTTCAACAGCTTTGACAGCAGCTTCCATCACACCGGTATGACCAACCATATCACAGTTGGCAAAGTTGCAGACAATGAGATCATACCGATCTCCGGCGATAGCTTCCACCACTTTGTCCGCTACTTTTTCCGCACTCATCTGCGGGACAAGATCGTAAGTCGGAAACTCTTTCGGAGACGGGACAAGGCAGCGCTCTTCGCCTTCGCACTGCTTTTCCACACCGCCATTGAAAAAGAACGTTACGTGCGCATATTTCTCTGTCTCAGCAACGCGGAACTGCTTCAGACCGAGAGAACTGACAAGATCACCGATGGTGTTTTCAATCACTTCAGGTGGATAGGCGATCGGAAGGGTAAGATTTTCATCGTACTGTGCCGTGCAGACATAGCTGAGCGGATAAACTTTCTTCTTGCGCTCAAATCCGTCAAACTCAGGAAGATTGAGTGCCCAGGTCATTTCACGGGCACGGTCCGGACGGAAGTTCATGAAAACAACACTGTCTCCCTGATTGATAACTCCATCAGGTGCAATCACCGTGGGAAGCATAAACTCATCCGTAAGATACTTTTCACCATCTGCATCCCACGTCTGATAGCTTGTCTCTACTGCGTGAACGGGATCGGGATCAAAATTGCCTTCTCCGCACACAATGCAGTTGTATCCTCTCTCCACGCGATCCCAGCGCTTGTCACGGTCCATCCCCCAGAAACGGCCCTGGATTGTGGCGATCTTTGCATTCCCGACCTCTTTGCACTTCTCATGAAGCTGGCCGACAAATCCTGCACCGCTGGTAGGCGGAACATCACGACCGTCAAGAAAACAGTGGACATAGACCTGCTTTACACCGCGCTGCTTTGCCATATCCAGCATGCCGAAAACATGCTTCAGATGGCTATGCACACCGCCGTTGGAAATAAGACCCATCACATGCAGAGGCTTGCCGTTTGCAACAGCATCGTCCAGACATTTCATGTAGACAGGATTTTTAAAGAAATCTCCGTCTTCAATCTCTTTGGTCATTTTCGGAAGAATCTGGAAGACGACACGCCCTGCACCGATGTTCGTGTGGCCGACTTCGGAATTACCCATCTGACCTTCCGGAAGCCCTACATCAAGGCCGGAAGCAATAAGCTGGGAATGAGGAAATTCTGCAAACAGCTTATCAAGATTCGGTTTGTTTGCCGTGGTAATGGCATTGCCCGGGGTAGCCGGGGCAATGCCGTAACCATCCATAATAATAAGAACAGCTTTGTTCGTCATAGAAGCCTCTGTTTACTGATTGGTAGCTTTAACAATCGCTGCAAAGTCAGCCGGCTTGAGAGAAGCTCCACCGATCAGA
This sequence comes from Oscillospiraceae bacterium, assembly GCA_017652685.1. GTDB lineage: Bacteria > Bacillota > Clostridia > Oscillospirales > Oscillospiraceae > Limivicinus. The sequence goes on along the minus strand of JAGCAN010000092.1, from coordinate 4,342 downwards.
CCACCGTCGATATCGGGCTGTGCAAGAAGCTCTGCAGCGTTCTTTGCATTCATGCTACCGCCATAGAGAATGCTGACGGCACGTGCAGGACGGGCACCGTACATTTTGCGGATCACACCACGGATCGCCTCACACACTTCCTGTGCCTGCTCTGCGGTAGCCGTACGGCCGGTCCCGATCGCCCAGATCGGCTCATAAGCGATGATGCAGCGGCGAAGCTGCTGTGCGGATATGCCGTAGAGTGCTGCTTTTACCTGATAAGCGATATATTCAATGGTAAGATCCATCTCGCGCTGCTCAAGGCTTTCACCGACACAGATGATTGGAGTAATTCCCTTCTCCAGGAGAGCTTTTGCCTTGGCATTGACAAGCATATCATCCTCGTGATGATACTGGCGACGCTCTGAGTGTCCAACAATGCAGTATTTTGCGCCAATATCAGCAAGCTGGTCAGCAGAGATTTCACCGGTGTAAGCACCTTTCTCATACTTGGATACATCCTGTCCGCCAGCAGCAACTTTGCAATCCTTCCCGGCACGGATCATGGCAGGAATCATAACAGCCGGGGTGCAAAGTACGATTTCGCACGGTCTGGGCTGAGGAAGCTCTTCTTTCAGAGCATCCATAAAGGGTCTGATGCCGGAAGCAGTCTGGTTCATCTTCCAGTTGCCGGCAATTACAGCTTTACGGTACTTTCTGTTCATCTTTTACTCCTTCCAAAAATCAGGCATCCAGCAGGCATGCCACGCCCGGAAGCTCTTTTCCTTCCAGGAATTCTAGGGATGCACCACCGCCGGTTGAAATGTGGGTAATCTTGTCGGCAAAGCCGAGCTTCTCAACTGCTGCTGCACTATCTCCGCCTCCGACGATTGTTACTGCGCCGGAATCGGCAAGAGCCTGTGCCATGGCCTTGGTGCCGTTGGCAAACTTCTCAAACTCAAAAACGCCCATGGGGCCATTCCACACGATGGTGCCTGCACCCTTAACTGCCTCGGAAAAGAGAGCAACCGTTTTGGGGCCGATATCCATACCCATCATATCCTCAGGAATATCCCCTTCATAAAGAACAGGTTCGGCATCTGCAGAAAACTCTTTTGCGCAATAGTTGTCAACCGGCAAAAGGAGCTTCACGCCATTAGCTTCAGCCTTGGCAATCATCTCTTTTGCATAATCGATACGGTCAGCCTCGAGGAGAGACTTGCCGATCTCAAACCCCTGAGCTTTCTTAAAGGTATATGCCATTCCCCCACCGATGATGATGGTGTCGGCCTTCTCAAGGAGGTTATTGATAACAGCAATCTTATCGGAAACTTTAGCGCCACCGAGGATAGCAACAAACGGACGAACCGGATTTTCAAGAGCCTTGCCCATCACAGCGATTTCTTTTGCAACCAGGAGGCCAGAGTATGCAGGAAGATATGCGGCGACGCCGGCTGTGGAAGCATGTGCTCTGTGCACAGTGCCGAAAGCGTCAGAGACAAAAATCTCAGCCATATCAGCCAGTGCTTTGGCAAATTCGGGATCATTCTTTGTCTCACCCTTTGCAAAGCGAAGATTCTCGAGAAGGAGGATCTGACCAGGCTGGAGTGCTTCTGCCTTTGCCTTTGCATCAGGCCCGATGGTATCCGTCGCGAAGATCACTTCCTGTCCGAGCAGCTCGCTCAGGCGTTTTGCAACGGGAGCCAGCGTAAGCTTGCGGAGAGATTTTTCCCAGCTTTCCTTTGTGACTTCCTCTGCCTTTTTACCCTTTTCGACCTGCTTTTTCACAAAGCCGTCAAATGTGGCAACAGGCTTGCCAAGATGAGAGCATGCGATAACAGCTGCACCGTTATCAAGAAGCTGCTTAATGGTCGGGATGGCTGCCTTGATGCGCTTGTCACTGGTAATTTCACCGGTAACCTTGTCCTGCGGGACATTGAAATCGCAGCGAAGAAGAACCTTTTTGCCGCGTACATCAACGTCATTAATGGTTTTCTTGTTGTAGTTCATTTGCATATCCTCCATAATAAAATTAAACTTTTTTATCTGCCATCGAGCCAAGGCTCTTCAGGCCTTCAAAGCCCTGCTGCCGCAGCGCTTCGTAAGCTAAGATTGCGACCGAATTAGAGAGATTTAGGCTTCGCGCCTCTGCGATCATCGGGATACGGATACATCTGTCACGATATTTTTCGCGCAGCCACTCCGGCAGCCCGGCGGTTTCTTTGTCGAACATCAATGTAACATCCCCACTGAAGTCAGCCTCCGTATAAACGCAGGGCGCCTTTGTTGTTGCAAGAAATAGGTCTTTGTCCCCTCTGGCATCAAAATACACATCCAGATTATCATACACACGGATGTCGACCAGATACCAGTAATCCAGCCCGCAGCGGCGTACCATTTTGTCCGAAATGTCAAATCCGAGAGGGCGGATCAGGTGCAATCGGGCGCCGGTTGCTGCACATGTCCTCGCTATTGCTCCAGTATTATGCGGGATCTCCGGTTCTACAAGAACAATATCAACCACGAAACCATGCTCCCATCGGCAAAAATGCACCCCTCTTTCAATTTCCACCCTATTTTAGCACAAAAACTGTAAAAATCATGTACTTTTTTATGCTTTTTATCGATTCTTGCAGTTTTACCAAATCTGGGCTATAATAGTTTAAAAAAGATGGTGTTATATTGGTAATATTGCCCATAAAGGCAGCGGAGGAATGGATGAAAATTGGATATTTGTGCAAAGACTGCCCTCGGGCATGTGGTGTATGGAGGGACGAAGGTTCCGGAAACGGATTCTGCGGCTGCACAGCGCTCCCTTCTCTGGTTCGCGCTGCTCCGCATTTCGGTGAGGAACCGTGCATCAGCGGTACAAAAGGATCAGGTGCTGTTTTCTTTTCCGGGTGCAATCTGAAATGTGTTTTCTGCCAGAATCATGAGATCAGCCGAAGAAATAACGGAACACAGGTAACAGTTGAGAAATTTCGTAAGATCCTGCTTGAGCTGCGTGACAAGGGTGTTCATAACATCAATCTCGTAACACCGACACATTATACCAGAGTGATTGCAAAGACACTGCAGGGACTGGATCTCGGAATTCCTGTAGTATGGAACAGTTCCGGATATGAGACTGTAGAAACACTGCGCATGCTGGAGGGGCTGGTGCAAATCTATCTGCCAGACCTGAAATATATCAGATCTGACCTTGCCAAACGGTACAGTGCGGCACCAGACTATTTTGAAACTGCTTCCGCTGCTATCACGGAGATGTTCCGCCAGACCGGCCCGTTCCGAATGGATCCTCATGGTATCCTTGTAAGCGGTGTGATGATCCGACACCTGATCCTGCCTGGCAGCGAAGAATCTGCCATGGATGTGATTGACTATGTTGCAGATACCTTTCCACGCGGCAGTGTTCTGTTTTCTCTGATGAGCCAGTATACTCCGATGCCGGCTTCCTCCCGCTTTCCGGAACTGTGCACGACCGTCACCCCCGAAAGCAACGATATGCTCTGTCACTATCTGAAAACACGAGGCATTGAGAACGGATACTGGCAGGATCCTGCCTCTGCTTCAGAAGAGATGATCCCTGCCTTTGACGGAACAGGTGTTTCTTTCTGATTGACAGATGGTTATCACAGCGTGTATAATAAATTATCATTTATTTTATAAGGAGAGGTAAGAATGAATTATAACGAAGTGCTGGAAGCTGCGAGAGGCTGTATCGGCCCGTTCTGCAAAGCTTGCCCTGTTTGCAACGGAAAGGCATGCGGAAACGCCATGCCTGGCCCCGGATGTAAATATCCCGGCAACACGGCGGCAAGAAACTTTGAGAGATGGCAGGAAGTCTGTGTCAATATGGACACACTGTGTCCGAACGCGGATCCGGATGTTTCCTTTGAACTCTTCGGGAAGAAGTTCAGCGCACCGATTTTTGTAGCACCGCTCGGTGCCCTGCCGATGCATTACGGCGACAAGCATACCGACCAGACCTACAACCGCATCATGCTCAAGGTAGCAGCCGAATATGGTGTGGCAGGCTTTACCGGTGACGGCGTTGACCCAGAGATTATGAAGGCTGCCGTAGAGGATATGCTCCCACTTGGCGGGATCGGAGTCCCAACCATCAAACCCTGGAACAAGGAAGCCGTTTTTGATAAGCTGGATATCCTCAACGCTAACGGCATCTTTGCCGCAGCAATGGATGTTGACGGCGCCGGTCTCCCTTTCCTGAAGGCAATGAACCCCAATGCCGGCAGCAAAACGGTTGCCGAGATGAAGGAAATCATCAGCTATGCTCAAATGCCGTTCATCATCAAAGGCATCATGACAGTTACAGGGGCGAAAAAAGCTGTGGAAGCAGGAG
>JAGCAN010000091.1 GCA_017652685.1 Oscillospiraceae bacterium | reverse complement strand
CGTCCGCTTCTTTTCCGCTGCCGTGTCTGTTCTGCTTTGTGCTGTCATGGCAGGGAATGGTGGAATCTGGATGATTCCTGCGGCTGCCTGTGTGTTTGGCATTTATCGCTTCCGGATCGTTCCAAAGTTTAACGGGCTCTCCGGTGACCTTGCCGGGTGGTTTGTGCAGACGGCAGAGATTTGGATGCGCGCTGCTCTCTGTCTTGGGCAATATGCGGAGGCAATTCTATGATTTTTGTGACCGGCCCGCTCTATGCGGGAAAGCGTGACTGTATCCGCCTGCTCCTCGGCCTTTCGGAAGAGGCATTTTCCGAAAAAGCCGTCTGGGACGTGCAGGATCTTGCGGAATCCGGCAGAATAGAGCAGCTTGCGGAGAAACTGTCTGCAAAAGAAATCGTGATTGCGACGGAAGTCGGCTGTGGTGTCATCCCGGTCGATGCGCGACAACGGGAAAAGCGGGAAGCTGCCGGGCAGCTTGCCTGCGCGCTTGCTGGACGGGCGGATACGGTCATCCGTGTCTGCTGCGGGATCCCGCAGCTTCTGAAGGGAGACTGGCCATGCAGATCTTCCTGATTCGGCATGGGCTGACCGTACTCGGGGAGCAGAAACGCTATCAGGGTTCTCTGGATACGCCTCTTTCCGAAAACGGAAGAAAGTTGCTGCGGCCTGCCGGCTTTCTGCCGGATCTGCTTGCAGTGTCGCCTTTACTCCGGGCACGGGAAACAGCCAGCCTGCTGTTTCCGGATGGCAGCCAGACAATGCTTCCCGACTTGCGGGAAATGAATTTCGGGGCCTTTGAAGGGCGAGCCTGGTGGGAGATGGAAGAGGACCCACTCTACCGTGCCTGGGTAGACAGCGGATGCCTTACCCGGTGCCCGGGCGGGGAGGATAGGGAGGAGTTTTCCCTGCGCATCTGCCGTGCCTTTGCAGCGCTGCTGGAAGATGCCCTTGGGGCAGGAGCAGAAAGGTTGGCAATTGTTGCCCATGGAGGCACGCAGATGGCAATTCTGGATAAGTGGGGTTACCCGAAGCGTGTGTATTATCAATGGCAGACGCCTTGTGGCCACGGATGGCTGCTGGAGACGGATCTCTGGCCGGATTCTCTCCGGGTCAGTGGAGAGGTGAATTATACGATATGAGGATTCTTGTCGCAGCTTTGCTGGGCTTTCTGCTGGATCTGCTGCTGGGTGATCCGGAGTACCTCTCTGCAATCCATCCGGTCGTCCTGATGGGAAAGGCGATCCGGCATCTGGAAGCATTTCTGCGAAGGTTCTTTCCCAAAACACCTGCTGGCGAAAAACTTGCCGGACTGCTGCTTGGCCTTTTTCTCCCGGTAGCGGTGTTTGCCTGCTCCCGGGGTATTTTATGGGTCCTGGAGAGACTCTGGCAGCCGCTGGCTTTTATTGTTGAAGTAACTTGGTGCGCACAGGTATTGGCGGTAAAAAACCTGAAGGATGAGGCCATGAACGTTTATCGTGCGCTCACTTCTTCCACTTTGGACGAAGCCCGGACAGCAGTCGGTCGTATCGTCGGGCGTGACACCGGGTCGCTTGACCGATCAGGGGTAATCCGTGCAGCGGTTGAAACTGTGGCGGAAAACTTTTCAGACGGTGTCATTGCTCCCATGGCTTTTCTGCTGCTCGGCGGGGCTCCTCTTGCGCTGTGCTACAAAGCCATCAATACCATGGACAGTATGGTCGGTTATAAAAATGACCGGTATCTTCACTTCGGCTGGTTTCCTGCCCGTCTGGATGATGCGGCCAATTTTCTCCCGTCGCGGCTTGCTGCACTGATTCTGATTGCAGCATCTGCTGTAACGGGTGAGAATGCGGGACGCGCGTTTCGCATCTGGAAGCGGGATCGCCGCAAACAGGAAAGTCCGAATTCTGCCCAGTGTGAGGCAGTAATGGCAGGCGCACTCGGGATAAGGCTCTGCGGGCCTGCTGTCTACTTTGGGCAGCTGAAGCAAAAACCCTATCTGGGAGATGATCTGCGCCCCGTTGATGCGGGAGACATTCCCCGCGCCTGCCGGATGGAGCTGGCCGGCAGCTTTCTCGGCATGGCACTTTTCTGTTTCATACGATATTTCATCATTCTTTAGTTTTTCTTGCTTCTATAAAAATCGCTCGCAACGGAGCACTGTAATCGGGGTACACTGTTAACTTCGCAAGCATCACGACGCGCGAGAAACGTGCGACGATCCTTACCTCGTGTAACAAGCACGAATCACAAGGAAAATAATCAGTGAGTGAGGTTCATTCTATGAAATGGTTCCACGGCGGTGACTGGGCGGAATATCAGAGAGAAACCGGTTTTCTCCCGCTTGATTTCTCTGCCAACATCAGTCCGCTCGGGTTGCCTGCGGGAGTTAAAGAAGCAGTCCTTGCCTCTCTAGAAAGTGCTGACCGCTATCCCGACCCGCACTGTGTGGAGCTTCGCTGTGCGCTTTCCGCTCAGTATGGGATCCCTGCCGAAAAAATCGTCTGCGGAAACGGTGCAGCTGACCTGATTTACAGGCTGGTCTTGCTGCTGAAGCCGAAGAACGCAATTGTTCCCGTTCCCGCATTTACGGAATACGAGCGCGCTCTTTCTCTGACAGGATGCCGGATAAACAGGATTCTTTGTAAGGAGGAAGAGGATTTTCTTCTGCCGGAAACCGTTTCAGACGCCATTTCCCCGGAGACGAATCTGGTTTTCCTGTGCAATCCGAATAACCCGACTGGTCGTTTTGTTCCGGCCGGTCTTCTGGAACGTATCCTGCAGAGATGTGAGGAAGCAGGGTGCCTGCTTGTCGTAGATGAGTGTTTCCTTGGTTTCTCGGAAGAAACGGAACAGCACTCCCTTTTGAGGTGCCTTTCCCAATACCCACCCCTTGTGCTTCTGCGTGCCTTTACAAAACTCTATGCCATGCCGGGTCTTCGCCTCGGCACGGCTCTGTGCGGCAACAGTGACCTTGCAGAACGCCTGCGCGCTTTCGGGCAGCCCTGGTCGGTCTCTGCACCGGCACAGGCAGCCGGTCTGGCTGCGTTGCAGGACATGGATTATGTTAACCGGATGCGGCCTCTTGTGAAGGAGGAGCGGTCTTTTCTGCAGAAAGAATTGTCCGAAATCGGGATGCGGGTAATTCCGGGCGAAGCGAACTTCCTTCTTTTTTTCACAGAGGAGAGGCAGCTTTCTCAAAAGCTGAGAGAGAAGGGCATTCTCCTTCGCGACTGTTCCGACTTTACCGGGCTTTGCCCGGGCTGGTACCGCACAGCCGTGCGGACACGGGAGGAAAATCTCCTGCTTCTGCAGGCAATTAAGGAGGTGCTTCATGGCAGCTGAATGCATTATGGTGCAGGGCACGATGTCCGGCGCAGGCAAAAGCCTTCTGACGGCCGCCCTTTGCAGGATCTTCCTGCAGGATGGGCTGCGTGTTGCCCCGTTTAAGAGCCAGAACATGGCGCTTAACAGCTATGTAACACCGGACGGTCTGGAGATCGGCCGTGCGCAGGCCATGCAGGCAGAAGCCGCCGGGTTGGAATGCGATGTACGTATGAACCCGATCCTGCTCAAACCGTCCAGTGAGATGGGCAGCCAGGTGATTGTCAACGGCGAAGTCCGCGGGCAATACAGTGCAAAAGAGTACTTTCAGCTGAAGAAAAGCCTGATCCCGGACATTCTGTCGGCATACCGCAGCCTTTCGGAGGAAAATGATGTCATCGTTATTGAGGGAGCAGGTTCCCCGGCAGAGATCAATCTGCGGGAGGACGACATCGTAAACATGGGGCTTGCAGAGCTTGTGAATGCTCCGGTTCTTCTCGCGGGGGATATCGACCGCGGAGGGGTGTTTGCTCAGCTTTATGGCACGGTTGCGCTGCTCCGCCCGGAAGAGCGGAAGCGGCTTGCGGGACTTGTTATCAACAAATTCCGCGGGGATCTCGGCCTTCTGCAGCCGGGGCTCCGGCAGATCGAGGAACTGACGCAGCTCCCGGTTATCGGTGTTGTGCCCTTTCTGCATGTGGATCTTGACGAGGAAGATAGCCTTGCACCGATGCTTTCCAGTCGGGAACGGCATGGAGAGATAGATATTGCTGTCGTACGCCTGCCTCATATCTCCAACTTCACCGATTTTGCTCCGCTTTGTGATCACCCGTCCCTCGGCCTTCGATTCGCCGACCGGAGGGGACAGCTTGGTAGTCCCGATCTGGTCATTCTTCCCGGAACCAAGAACACGATGGGAGATCTTCTCTGGCTTCGCAGCACCGGTTTGGAACAGGAAATACTTGCTCTTGCCGCGCAGGGAGTTCCGGTCCTTGGCATTTGCGGTGGTTTTCAGATGCTCGGCACAGAGCTGCAGGATCCCAAAGGAGTTGAACGACAGGGAAGTCTGCAGGGGCTTGGTCTTCTCCCATGCCGTACGGTTTTCACGGAACGGAAGACACGTACCAGGGCTTCCGGCACGGGCCTTTGTGAGCCTTTGGCCGGCACCGCGCTGGAAGGATATGAAATCCATATGGGCACAACGGAATCTTATGCGTCCTCAGCCTTTTGCCGCTTTTCGGATGGCAGGGAAGACGGGGCCGCGGAAGGTCTAGTTTTCGGCACCTATCTTCACGGCCTTTTTGACAGTGCACACTCTGTCAACAGCCTTGCCGCCTGGCTCGGTACACGAAAAGGAATCTCTGTCAGCGCTTCTGTGACAGAGTCACGTTCAGCCTACCGACAGAAGCAATATGACATCCTTGCCGATGCCGTAAGAGCAAGCCTGAACATTGATAAAATCTATCAGGCAATGGAGGCCTACCACCACTGAAGCATGTAAATGATTTATGTTAAGTGTCTCTTTTCTTTCCGCTTTATATGGTATTTAATTTCCACAGTAATCAGAATATCTTGAACAGGTTGGAAATAAGTTAACATAAAATAGTAAACATTTAAAGAAGAGGACAGGGTGAAATAACCCTGCCCTTTTCGTTTGTTCTTCTGTTTTTAGGATGACAAAACTCGGTAAAAGGCGGTCGGCTTTCATGGTGTTCATAAAGCCTGTGGCGGGTAGCAGCACACCTGCGGTGGCTACCACTGGAGATATGCTGAGTGCGGATAAAAGCGATTTTTTTTGGATGACAAATGAGCGTTCCTGCTGTATAATAATTCAACAACAAATAAACAGTTCTTTCTCCTCTGCCTGCCGGGAGCAGGGCACGGAATCGGGTGAAAAGCCCGGCGAGTCGGTCACTGTGAAGCCTGAAAGGATTCGGGATGAGTCAGATACGTGAGAGGAGACAGCTGCTCCTGCCGGAACCGGGAGCGTGATTCTTTTCTGTGTTTCCTGCCGGGGATGCTTTTCCCAGCGGATCAACAAGTGTGCAGAATTTGGGCATGTTCCGGAATCCGGAACATGTTTTGCTTTTTACCCAGGAGGTTACAGTATGGCTGAAATACGCCTGCCCGGTGCCATTGAACGCCGCAGCATGGAGATCCTTACACAGGAACTGGCAGAACGGGGGATTGTCCTCTCTCCGGATGTGCAGAGCGTTGTACACCGGGTGATTCATGCCACGGCTGACTTTGACTTTGCCTCAAACCTTGTGTTTACAAAAGACGCGGTGAAGCTTGCTGTTGAAGCGCTGCAGAAAAGCACACCCATAATTACGGATACCAACATGGCGAAAGCCGGCATCAGCGCTGCAGCTTTGAAGCAGCTCAAAACGGAAGTACACTGTTTTATGGCAGAGCCGTTTATCGCTGAGCGGGCCGAAGCAGAGGGTACGACCCGTGCAGCCGCCGCCATGAAGTATGCGGCGGAACAATTCCCCGGGGCGATCCTTGCGATCGGCAATGCACCTACTGCGCTTTTTCAGATTTGCGATCAGATCAGAAACGGCCTGCACCCCGCGCTGGTGATCGGGGTTCCTGTCGGGTTTGTCAATGTTACGGAGAGTAAGGAAAGAACCCTTGCCGTCTGCGAAGAGGCACAGATTCCGGCCATCATCGCCAGAGGAAGAAAGGGAGGCAGTACTGTTTCGGCAGCAGTGTGCAACGCGCTGCTGTATCTGGCTGCCGGGCTGCAGGATCCCTCCGCCAGAGGCTGGAACTGAAACGGGAGGCTGAAGATGGCTTTGGAACACTATCTGCGTAGCGGATCCAGAATGCTTCGCTGCGGAATCACAACGGGGACGTGTGCCTCTCTCGCCGCATCCGGCGCTGCTCAGTTCCTTCTGACAGGCATTTCACCTTCCTCGCTGAGCCTCGTCACACCGAAAGGCCTGACGGTAGAGGTTGAACCGGTTTTCTGCCGGATGGAAGGCGCTCAGGCAGTTTGCGCTGTGCGGAAAGACGCGGGGGATGACCCCGATGTGACGGACGGGCTTCTCATCGTTGCATCCGTGCACAAAAGCCATCAGGGTATCCGAATTGACGGTGGTGCCGGTGTAGGACGTGTAACAAAAAAGGGCCTGGATCAGCCCGTGGGAGCAGCTGCCATCAACTCGATACCGCAGAAGATGATTGCTGCTGCCGTTGAATCAGTCTGTGCCGAAACGGGATATGCAGGCGGGCTGGATGTGGTAATCTCTGTCCCGGAAGGAGAAGAAACTGCGCGCAAGACCTTTAATCCAATGCTCGGGATTGAGGGCGGAATTTCAATTCTCGGCACATCCGGCATTGTGGAGCCGATGAGTGAGCAGGCTATCGTAGACACGATAGAGATTGAAATCCGCCAGGCGGCCGAAACAGGGGCTAAGAATCTGATTGCCGTGCCGGGTAACTATGGGCTGGATTTTCTGAAACAGCAGTTCCGGTTTTCAGCGGGGATTCCCGTAGTCAAATGTTCCAACTACCTGGGAGACACCATTGATATCGCTCTCACGCAGGGAATTGAGTCGATTCTGATTGTCGGGCATATCGGCAAGCTTGTCAAGCTTGCAGGCGGCATTATGAACACGCATTCCCGTATGGCGGACTGCCGCCGGGAGCTGTTCTGTGCCCATGCAGCCCTCTGCGGAGCGGATAACGCACTTTGCCGTGCGCTGATGGATCAGCCGACAACCGACGGGTGCCTTGCAGTATTGGAGAGCGCACACCTGAAAGAGGCCGTTCTGCAGAGCCTTCTGCAGGCCATGCAGCGCTGTCTTGACGCCCGGACCCGTCAGGCCATGCGGGCAGGAGCTGTGGTTTTCTCCAATGAAACCGGTCTCCTCGGCATGACAGAGACTGCGGAACAATTGCTGAAGGAGTGGAGCGCTGTATGAAAAAGCACATTGCCTGGATCTCCTTTACGCCACGTGGGAGAGTTCTTGCGGAAAAGCTGTGTGAGCGTACCGGAGGTACGGCGGAGGATGCACGCAGAGAGGGCTTTTCCCTCTCCGCCTGGACAGAGCAGGCCTTTTCCGAGGCGCAGGCTCTCGTGTTTGTGGGTGCTGCAGGGATCTGTATCCGTGCCGTTGCACCGTTTCTCAAAAATAAGGCTGAAGACCCTGCCGTGATCTGTATGGATGAGGCCGGACAATTTGTCATTCCGCTGCTGTCTGGCCATCTGGGCGGGGCGAATGCCCTTGCACGGGAAATCTCGCTTCTGTGCGGCGGGACGCCGGTCATTACCACTGCGACCGATGTAAACCATCTCTTCGCCATCGACCTCTGGGCAAAGAAACAGCAGCTTGCGGTGATCAACCCGCAAAGGATTAAGGTGCTTTCTGCAAAGATCCTTGCCGGGGAGGAGATCGCCGTCTCCTGCCCTTGGCCGGTTGCCGGAGAGCCTCCGGAGCATGTTACATTGGGTACGAGGGGGGATGCGGCGGTCACGTTCCATCGTGTTTCGGAGGATGTGCTCGCACTGGTTCCGCACACGGCTGTTCTGGGTGTCGGATGCCGGAAGGGCATCACCGAGGCACAGCTCGAAGATGTTTTTCAGCTTTTCTGTGAGAAGAGGGCTATTCATCCCGAAGCGATCTGCGCTGCGGCGTCCGTTGACCGAAAAGGCAGGGAAGGCGGACTTCGGGCTTTCTGCAAAACACATGGCTGGCCGCTCCGGTGCTATTCGGCGGACGACCTGAATTCCCTGCCGGGCATTTATACCGGCTCGGATTTTGTCCGTCAGACGGTCGGCACGGACAATGTCTGTGAACGTGCCGCTGTGCTGGCAAGCGGTGGGAGCCTGATCGAAAACAAGTTTGCCTGCGGCGGTGTGACGTTTGCTCTTGCCGCAGCTTCACCCGTCCTGGACTGGAGGTTCTGATATGTCGAAGCTTCTGATTGTCGGCATTGGACCCGGAGATGCTTTTTCACTGACGGAAAGAGCGCGCTCTGCCCTTGCCGAAGCGGATCTGATCTGTGGATACACCCTGTATGTCGATCTGGTCCGCCCTCTCTTCCCGGAAAAGGAGGTTTTTACAACCGGCATGACCGGCGAAACAGAGCGCTGCCGCTTTTGTCTCGAAGAGGCGGCAACCGGAAGAACCGTTGCGCTTGTCTGCAGCGGTGATGCAGGGATTTACGGGATGGCAAGCCCGGTTCTGGAAATGGCGCCTGCCTGGCCGCAGGTTGAGATAACAGTTATTCCGGGTGTTACGGCTGCTCTCTCGGGCGGGGCACTGCTTGGAGCACCGCTCGGGCATGATTTCTGCGTCATTTCTCTCTCAGACAGGCTTACCGACTGGGAGCTGATTGAAAAACGCCTGCGCTGTGCGTCCGAAGGGGATTTTGCGCTGTGCCTCTATAACCCTGCTTCCCGCCATCGTAAAGATACTCTTCAAAAGGCCTGTGACATTCTGCTGGAATCCCGTTCCCCCGACACTGTGTGTGGCATCACACGCAACATCGGGAGAGAAGGAGAGGAATGGCGCATTCTCTCCCTTTCCGAGCTCAGAGAATGGCCGGCAGATATGTTCAGTACGGTTTTTGTCGGTTCCTCTTCCACGAGAGAGATAGCCGGCAGGATGATCACCCCGCGAGGGTACCGGGCATGAAATTTGTGATTTTCGGCGGGACAGCCGAGAGCCGTATGCTCTCCCTTGCGCTTGCAGAGGCAGGCGCAGAGGTTACGGTCTGTGTGGCGAGTGCCTACGGGCACGAGCTGCAGAGCGAAGTCAGCCGGGTTGAAACACGGACAGGCCCTTTCTCGGCAGAAGAGAAGGCCGACCTTCTCCGTGATGCTGTGCTCTGTGTTGATGCAACGCACCCTTATGCCACGCATATCAAACAGTCCGTCCGGGAAGCGTGTGCAGCTGCGGGTGTCCGCTGCGTCCGCCTGCAGCGGAAAGAGAGTGAAGCGGAAACCGCGCTCTGGATGGACAGCGCCTCTGATGCTGCCGGTTATCTCGTGAAGCGGGAGGGAAATATCCTTCTCACAACCGGCGCGAAAGAGCTTCCGGCCTTTTCGGCAATTGACCCGGGCCGCCTGTTTCCGCGTGTACTTCCCAGCCACGAGAGCCTCTCTGCCTGTGAAGCATCCGGCATTCCGCACCGTAACATCATAGCCATGCAGGGCCCTTTCAGCCGTGAGATGAATGAGGCGATTCTTCGTCAGTTTTCCATCTCCTGGCTTGTTACAAAAGACGGGGGAGAGGCAGGCGGTTTTCCGGAAAAGGCCGAGGCTGCCCAGAATACAGGTGTGACGATGATCGTCCTTCGCAGGCCGAATGACAGCGGCATGAGCTATGACGATGTTCTGCATCTCTGCGTTGGAATTCTGCAAGGCAAATCCCAGTATTGACCGGGTAATTCCGTGTTGATAAATCAATTCTTTCCAAAGGAGAAAAAACCATGAAAAAACTGTTTGCACTGCTTCTGCTTGTCGCTTTTGCAGTATCCCTCTTTGCCGGGATCAGCCCGATGCGCACCGCTGCGTTTGCCGAAGAGGAAGAAGAGAATTACGAGACCGGAGATGCCTCTCTCGATAATCCCCGCAATGCCGATGGGATCGGCGAAACGGAGCTGCTTGTTGTAAGCTTCGGCACCAGCTTTAACGACAGCCGGCGGCTTACCATCGGCGCCGTCGAAGCAGCTCTGGAAGAAGCCTTTCCGGCATGGAGCGTTCGCCGCGGATTTACCAGCCAGATCATCATTGATCATGTTTTCGCCCGGGACGGGGAAGTTATCGACAACGTCACCCAGGCGCTGGATCGTGCCATCGACAATGGCGTGAAGACCCTTGTTGTCCAGCCGACGCATCTGATGAACGGTTTCGAGTATACCGATCTCGTGGATGAGATTGCCACGTATGCCGACGCGTTTGAAGCTATTGCTGTCGGTGAGCCGCTCCTTACGAGTGACGAGGATTTTGCTGCCGTTGCGGATGCCATCGTCAAGGCTACAGCGGAGTATGACGACGGAGAAACCGCCATCTGCTTCATGGGCCACGGAACTGAGGCGGATTCCAATGCGGTCTATTCCGGAATGCAGTCTGTTCTGGATGAAAAAGGCTGTGCCAATTATTTCGTCGGCACTGTTGAAGCAACACCCTCGGTAGAGGATGTCCTCGCCCTTGTGCAGGCCGGAAATTACAAAAAAGTGGTTCTCCGCCCGTTGATGATCGTCGCCGGGGACCATGCAAACAACGATATGGCCGGAGATGAGGATGATTCCTGGAAGAGCATCTTTGAATCGGCCGGCTTTGAAGTCACCTGTGTGGTGGAAGGCCTCGGCCAGCTCGAAGAGGTTCAGAATCTTTTCGTTCAGCATGCACAGGCGGCTGTCGATTCCCTCAGCTGATTGTCAGGGTTTATGAGACGGAAAGCATTGGCAGCGCTTGTCTGCCTTCTGGTTTTTTGCTGCTCTCTGGCTGTTGCGCTGCCGTTTCCCGCTTTTGCGGAGGAAGCAGATGCATCAGAGATGGCGGATGCCTTCTCCGGTGTGGCGGACGCCTCGCAGATGACAACGGTGATTGACGTGGTTCAGGAGGGGATGCAGAGTGTTCCTGCCTCCTCCCTGATGGACGGGGTATATTCCGTCAGCGTCGACAGCAGTTCTTCCATGTTCCGTATTGCATCCTGCACGCTCACGGTAGAGGGTGGGGAGATGTTCGCAAAACTGACCATGGGCGGCACTTCCTATACTTATCTGTATCCCGGCACAGCCCTGGAGGCTTCTCAGGCAGACCGCAATTCGTTTCTCCCCTATGAGGAAGACGAATCCGGAGCGTATACGTTTGTCCTGCCGGTCGCAGCGCTGGATCAGGGCATTCCCTGTGCTGCTTACAGCAAAAACAAACAGCTCTGGTATGACCGCACTCTTGTCTTCCGCGCGGATTCCCTGCCGACAGATGCGTTTGTACCCGGCTTTTTCACCACGCCCGAGAGCCTTGCTCTGGCTGACGGTGAATATACGGTTGAAGTTTCGCTGGCAGGCGGAAGCGGAAGAGCAAAGGTTTCTTCTCCTGCCCGCCTGACCGTCCGGGAAGGAGCCTGCACGGCTGAAATCGTCTGGGGCAGTAAGAATTACGACTATATGAAAGTCGGCGATGTCCAGTACTTCCCGATCAATGAAGAGGGCAACTCAGCCTTCGAAATCCCCGTAACGGTTTTTGACCGGGCAATGCCCGTCATTGCTGATACCGTTGCCATGAGCCAGCCGCATGAAATTGCCTACAGCCTCCTCTTCGATTCCGCTTCGCTCGTGCCGGTTACGGTGCCTGACAGCTCCGGAGAAATGCCGCTTTCTTACGCGCAGCAGTTTTCCGTTACCTATGATGCTGACGGGAGTGCACTTCTCACGATCGCCGGGCGAGACCGTTTTCGCCTGCTCTCTGCTGAGGCGGAAGATTCACAATACACCGACGATGTCCCGGTAATACGGATTCCTGTCCGGAATGTCTGTCTTGCTTCCTCTTCCGTGGCGGATCTGTTTCTTCAGCTCGATGCACTCGATGCCATCCGCCTGTCGAGTACTTCTCCTTCAAGCTGGCGCCTGCCCGCCGTGGCAGACGCCATGGAGCAGGGGGCAATCCTCTATGCCGGCAAATACAGCACACCGGATTATGAGCTTATCCTGACGGAATCCTGTGATCTTGTGATCGAGAATACCATGATCCTTCATTCTCCGGCTGTGCGGGAAAAGCTGGAGATGCTCGGCCTGCCTGTGCTGGTGGAATATTCCAGCTACGAGCCTCATCCGCTCGGGCGTGTCGAATGGATCAAGCTGTATGGCCTTCTCACCGGGAGGGAAGAGGAAGCGGTCCGGTTCTTTGAAGAGCAGGTTGAGAGCCTCGCCTCTCTGCAGGATCTGGAAAAAACTGGCAAAAAAGCTGCCTTTTTCTACATCAGCAGCAACGGATCGGTTATCGTGCGAAAACCGTCTGACTATGTTTCCAAAATGATCGAACTGGCCGGCGGTACCTATCCGTTTACCGATGTTCCGGACGATGGCACGGCTCTTTCCACGTTGAATATGCAGATGGAGTCCTTCTTTGCCCAGGCAAAGGACTGCGACGTTCTGATCTACAACAGCACGGTTGACGGCGGACTCTCATCCCTGGAGGATCTGCTGCAGAAAAGCCCGCTCCTTGCGGAGTTCGACGCTGTCCGAAACGGGCAGGTCTGGTGCACCGAACAGGATATGTTCCAGCAGACGTCTGCTGCAGCCGGCATGATCCTTGACTTCAACGCGGTCTTCACAGGGGCAGATACTGCTTCTCTGCGTTACCTCCGACATGTAACGTCATGAATCCTTCTCAACGAAAACATTATACTGCGTGCTTTGCATTTCTGCTTCTGCTCCTGGTGCTATTTCTCGCCGTCAATCTGCTGACCGGCAGCACGGCTATCCCGCCGCGGGAGGTTTTCCGTGCGCTTTTCGGTGCAGGCGGGGCTGACACGGCGCGCAGCATCGTCCGCAATATCCGTCTGCCGAGGCTTCTCTCGGCGCTGATTCTCGGCGGGGCCCTCTCCGTTGCGGGCTTCCAGCTGCAGACGTTTTTTGCAAACCCCATTGCCGGACCGTTTGTGCTTGGTATTTCATCGGGTTCCAAACTGGTGGTCGCCCTTGTGATGATTGCGTGCCTTCGGTTTGGGATGGCGGTTTCCTCCGGCATGCTCATCGCTGCCGCATTTCTCGGTGCCATGCTCTGTATGGGTATCATACTACTGGCTGCCGGGAGGGTCCGGAACATGGCGGTGCTCATCGTTTGCGGGGTTATGATCGGCTATATCTGCACGGCTGTGACGGATATTCTGGTCACCTTTGCCGATGATTCCAACATTGTCAATCTTCATAACTGGTCCATGGGCAGCTTTTCCGGGATCGGCTGGAGCGGCGTGCGCACGGCATCCGTCACAGTGGCTTTCGCCATGGCCTGTGCCGTTTTTCTTGCCAAGCCGATGGGTGCCTATCAGCTCGGGGAGGATTATGCGCGAAGCATGGGAGTCGAAATCCGTCGTTTCCGGATCTCTCTCATTCTGCTCTCCAGCCTGCTCTCCGCCTGCGTTACGGCTTTTTCCGGCCCCATTTCATTTGTCGGGGTTGCGGTTCCGCATCTGATGAAAAATCTGTTCCGCACGGCTAAGCCGCTTATCATGATTCCTGCCTGTTTCCTCGGAGGAGGAGTGTTCTGCCTGTTCTGCGATCTGGTTGCCCGGACGCTCTTTGCTCCTGCCGAGCTGAGCATCAGCTCTGTTACGGCAGTGTTCGGTGTGCCTGTCGTGCTGTCGATGCTCCTGTCCCGGAAGAGGAGGTGAGAGAAGTGTCCGATGTACCTTTCCTTCATACCGACGAGCTCTCTGCCGGCTACGGAGCGACAGTTGTACTCGACGGGGTGGAGGTTGCGCTCTCTCCGGGTGAAATTCTTACGGTCATCGCGCCGAACGGCATGGGCAAATCGACGCTGCTCAAAACGCTGATCCGTCAGCTTCCGGCACTCTCCGGCGCCGTTTATCTGGATGGGCTTTCCCTCACCTCGTATACGGAGCGGGAACTGGCAAAAAAAAGTGCTGCCGTCCTAACCGGCAGGCCGGAGCCGGAGAAAATGACATGCGAAGAGGTTGTCTCCGCCGGACGCTACCCGTATACCGGCCGCCTCGGTATTCTGAGTGCGGCTGACATCCAGGCCGTGGAAGAAGCGATGGAGCTGGTACATGTGCTCCCGCTTCGGGAAAGAGACTTTAACCGCCTTAGTGACGGGCAGCGGCAGCGTGTCCTTCTGGCTCGGGCTATTGCGCAGAATCCGAAGCTTCTGGTGATGGATGAACCGACCTCGTTTCTGGATATCCGCCACAAGCTTGAATTTCTCCATCTCCTGAAAAACCTGGTACGTGAAAAACAGATTGCCGCCGTTCTCTCCATGCACGAGCTCGACCTCGCCCAAAAGTTTTCCGACACCGTCCTCTGCCTGCGTGACGGGCATGTTGACCGTTTCGGCACTCCTGAGGAGATCTTTAGCGGCGGTTATATCGAGCAGCTCTTTCAGGTGGAATACGGCAGCTATGACGGCCGTTTCGGCAGCCTTGAGCCGCCGCACATTTCCGGTTCTCCGCAGGTTTTCGTGATTGGGGGAGGGGGAACGGGAATCCCTGTCTACCGTGCACTCAATCGGAAGGGTATACCGTTTGCAGCCGGCGTCCTCCAGGAAAACGACCTGGAATATCCTGTGGCTGCAGCGCTTGCTTCCGTTGTGGTTTCCGAACATGCCTTTGAACCGGTTGGAGAAGAGGCGGTTGAGAAAGCAAAGGCAATTCTGCTCGCCTGCCGGGAGGTTATCTGTCCGCTTCCGGGCTTCGGCTCTGATAATCGGCGGAATGAAGAACTCCTCATTCTCGCCCGGGAAAACAATCTGCTCAAAACATAACCGCCGGATTTCTCCGGCGGTTTTCTCCTTTTTTATATTTTAGGATTGAATAATATAGGAATCCACAATTTCTCCGATATACGCTGTATGCGGATCGCGGTTTGCCATCGGATAAAAGCCGTCAACATCCTGCGGATAACTCTTGCTCCTGATCTCTTCGGGAATCTTTTCAAGTTCCTGCTGCTGAGAATAAAGCACTTTACATTCCAGCGTCAAAGGATATTCTTTCACGCCAGGAACGCCATTAACGCTGGCTTCTACCGGAGTCAGCCCGGCTTCCGTGACTTTGTCAATGTCTCTTCCGGATTTCCAGCCGCAAACTTTTACGATTTTCGAGTCGGCACCTGTGAGAGGGATACTGATGGTAAAAGACCCCGTCTTGTCGATCTGTGCCCTGGTGTATCGGTTTTCACGGACATAAACTGTAAAGACAGGTTTTCCCCAGCAGACGCCGAGTCCTCCCCAGCCGATTACCATAGCGTTGAATTTATCGCCGTTCGTATTGAGTAAAATCCCGTGGGACAGGGCGGAAGTAATGTCCTGCGCATAGTCAAAAGGGTTGATTTTCTGTTTGGATAACTCGGTCATTGTGCTGTCCTCCTCAAATAAGTAAAATCTGGTTTTCGTCATAAAAGTGTGTTCATTCGGATTATAAAAGATATCTCCAATGCCTTCAGATTACAGCGGAACATTTGTTCTCGGCAATGTTATCCATTGCTTGTTTCAGGATTGCTTTTCCGGCTGCCACTTTTTCTTCATCCGTATTTACAAATACAATCTGAATCTTATCATCCGGATGCTCATTCAGCCAATCCATACACGCTGTGATGGCAATTTCCCAGGCCTCCTGAAGAGGATATCCGTAAATACCGGCTGAGATGAGCGGGAAGCCGATAGACCGGCATCCGTTTTCTTTGGCCAGTTCAAGAGACTTCTGATAGCAGCTGTAAAGCTTTTCGGCTTCGCCTCTGTTTCCGCCGGAATAGACCGGGCCGACAGCATGAATACTATACTTGTTGTTCGTCATGTTGAACGCGGGTGTGATAACGGCAGATCCTGTCTGGCAGTGCCCGATTTTATCACAGGCTGCCTGCAGCGGGGCAGATCCTGCAGCTTTGAAGATTGCTCCGCACACGCCGCTGCCTTCCTGCAGATGGGTGTTGGCGGCGTTGTCAACCGCATCCGTTTTCAGGTTTGTGATTCCGTTTT
>JAGCAN010000090.1 GCA_017652685.1 Oscillospiraceae bacterium | reverse complement strand
CTGTTTCATGAACCTGTGCGATGCCGAAATCTTGGTAAACAAGCGCTGCAGCCACTGGATAGGCGATGTTGTACTGTGCCTCATCAGCGGTCAAGGGAACAATTTTCGAAAGGCGTGTCGCATTCAGGAAGGTTTCAATTCTGACAGTTTCAATGTCTTCCGATGTTAATCCGTTTTCCCGCATGAGGATAAGACAGGCATCAATAGCGGGATGTGCCCAGCGGCAGCAGGAGTACGGCTTAAAATATAGATCCATGACCTGATAGTGCTTACCGAGATTATCAAGGAGATAGTTGTATTTTTCGGATTCGAGGAGATTTTTGTTCCCTGTAAAGCCTGCCAGTTGTTCCTTCACTGCAAGCGCTCCGATCATTGCGCCAAACGGCACTCCGTCCTTGTTCATCGACGGATATTCAGTACTTCTTGATCCAGCGACCAAAGGTGCGTTGAATTCTGCAATCGAGATACAGTTGTTCAGCTGTTCTTTTGAAAAACCGTACAGTCTGCCGACTCCTGCCGCTATTCCTGTCGGCGCAAAGGTGCCTGAGGAGTGAGGATTGGAGTAGTAATCCATAATGGCGATGCCGGAACGTATTGTTGTTTCATAACCCATCAGAAGTGCTGTGAGAAATTCATTGCGAGAGACATCCTTTTCCAGCGCCGCTGCAAGGATTGGTCCTACAACAGACGTACCGGGATGTGCACGTATGAGATTATGCCCATCGTCGATATCATAAGCATTGGAAGCGTGTCCCATTGCTGCAGCGGCTCCGATGAAACAGAATGTCCTGTCGCTACCGACTACGGGAATATTACCGGTTCCGAAAACCTCTTCCGCGAGCTTCAGACCAACCTTAAACTGGTCACTCCTGCTCCCGGTAATCAGGGCTCCAGTCAAATCTATAAAGCACCCTTTTATTCTTTCGCGGACATTCAAAGGAAGATCCGACCAGCCAGTGTTGAGTACAAAGTTTTCAAGCTTATAGGTAGTTTCGTATTTCATAATGACCTCATAGACTTCCTCTGGAATATTCGATGGTAACATGCCGTCCGGCAAAGCAGTACATAAGGCCTGCATATCTCAGCCTGAACGAAACTGTGTCCCCAACTTTCAGGGGCTTCCTGCAGTCGGTAATATCCAGCACCGTATGGTCGGAGGAGGAAGCAATCACAGTTATGCTGTCATCAAACGGCAAGAGATTGTACGGGTCACCGATGTCCATGCAGCCGAGATTGATAATCGCTCGTTTTCTTACTCCTGCGCTGCTGAAAGTAACCTCTTCTCCCTTCCAGTTCTTTCCCGGCTGCAACACAGGGGCGGGTGGTTTGTCCCTTATCTCGCTGATCTGGGCTTCCAGCCTTACGGTATCCATATTCAGATCTGGAAATGCAAATCCCCGGTTCAGCTTCATGTTGTATGGGTTGATAATCGTGCCACCGAGCCGGATATGATTGATGATGCCAGGCAGTTCTTCTCCGGAATAGATTCTTAGCAGGAGAGTGGAATTTCCTCCGGAAACGATCTCTAACGGATGACCGACCGCTGACGTCAGCTTTTCAGCAAAAGAAGCGAATTGTTCGAGATTCTCATCATCCGGCAGGAGCCCCGATACACAGCAGTAATTTGCAGCAATACCTACCAGCTTCAGGTTGCTGCATTTTTCAATAAAAACACCGAGTTCTGTCAGCTCATTCGGATCCGTTATTCCATCGCGTCTGTCCCCGATATCAGCCATAATGAGAGCGGCTGTTGTCTTCTTTTGACGTTTCGCCTCCTCATTAAGCCACCTTGCTGTCTGCAGATCCGTCACAATGCAAATGTCCGCCCATGTGACCGCACCGGGAACATCACAGAGAGACGGAGCACGCAGAAGCATGGTTGTCCACTCCGGGTGTGCCTGCTTATAGGCTTTTACCTGGGCAACCCGAGACCCGGCAATCTGGCTCAGACCGCTTTTCATATAAGCTTCTGCAACAGGAACAGCCACATCCGCTACCTTTGCCACCCCGCAAACGGCTAATCCTCTTGCAGCCATTTCACGGCGCATGACGCATGCGTTGTCAGCAACCACATCGAGATCCACATACAGCCTGGGATAATAACCGGTCATAAGCTATTCTCTCCTAATTCATTGTGAGCGAAGGTCTCAGCACAGCAAACACAAAGGAGCCGAACAAAGAATCAATGAATTGTTCTTCTGCTTCACCTGTTCTCTCTTCCGGTTTTCCGCTGCTTCCGAATACTCCTGTCAAAGATTTTCCTGTGTAACAGAAACTCTTGCAGGAATTGAACAATGCATCGTCGCTGGTAATAATGATATCACCCGGCATCAGTGCACTGAGCCGCAAATCACGAGTACGATCGATCCATGAAAACCCCGACAGAGGAGAAATGACGCTTTTTCCACCATACAGCCCGAATGCAGCGCCGTCTGTATGCGGATCTGCCGGTCTGCGTGACAACACATCACCGTTCAGCGAGTCATGCCGGAAGAAAAGGCGCGTCATGATCGCCCTGCAATCCCCATAAAGCTTTGCTCCGAGTTTCCCGTACACTTCAATCGCGGCGACAGCTGCAGTTTCAACTCCCGCAGATTCCTTTACTGCTTTCGTGACGGCAATGCAGACCTGTGAGGCTTCTTTTGCCGTCAGGATGCGCCCGCGGTGTATCTCGCGGCAGAAAATATGCATTCCGTTTACCATTACGTGTGGAGAGAGAATTTCATCATCTGAACCGCTGAGTACAAATTCGGCAGTAACGCTTTCGTGTGCATTGACAGAATACCTTTTTTTCTCTCCATTGAAACAAACTTCAACGCTTCTGTCGGAGATATCGCTTTCATTTGAGATTATGACATTGTATCTTACCGGATCTCCGATGCCTGCTGTGTGACCGGCCGGTAATTCTGGTTCTGCCGTGCAGACCAGACCCCTTGTTTCCTTTATCCGCTTCAACGCATCGGGCAACGGGTTACTGACAAGTTCAAGAGGGCGATGAATGGAAAATCGGTGTATTTCATCCGCAAACAGATAATTCCTGTAATTCGGCGCAAGCCTGATCGGGCCACCTTTACCCATTGCAATGGTGTCATTGGCATTCGCCCCATCGAGGAGTGTCTTCAGGTCCTCCACATAGATTGCACCGTGCCCTTTTTTGTAGTTGCTATGGCATTTGCGGTAATCGTAATCCGACATAACTCCGTAGCCGCTGCAGTTGATAATGGAGCCATTTCCCAAATACAGCATGGTATGGCCAGTGCCGGTTGTTCTGAAATAAGTGATTACATCACCGGGTTCAAGCAATTCCAGGATCCGGTTCTTCAGCTCGGCAATACAATTGGATGTCTCCTGATGGGTGGGTTCGTAATAAAAAACCTCCGGTCGGAGTTGTTTCGTCATTTGCCATGTCAGATCCGCCTCCAGCATATATCCGAAGGTACTGTAATACAGGGCCCATACGAAGGAAGAGCAGTCAAGATGAAGCCGGCGGGAAGGGGAAGCTGCCTCCGGAGGAGCGAAGGATTCCCGTCTGGGCGATATTGTAACAATCCTGTCCATGCTGAGCTGGTCATACTGCAGCCATTCTCCGCGAAAAAAATAGGCCTCTGCCATGGCCAGCAGTGCTTCTGTCTTAATCTTTTTGTCCATGCATTTTCCCATAATGACAAAGAAATGGCAGGAGCAAATGCCCCTGCCCTCCTCTTTTTTTCAGAGCTTAATAAAGTTGTCTGACTTCGAAGTTGTCGCCGCGGGAGCAAAATCTAGCTTTCTGTCACTGATTCCGAGAATATCCTCCGGTTTGATCCATGGGATATTCTGAATGGCGGAAGTCTCTTCATGCGTAAGATAACCTTTGTACGTAGTCAAAGATCTGCGGATATAGCCGTCAGTTTCACATGCTTTTGCAACGCCGTTGTTTAAAATGTTGAGCAGCAAAGGCATCGTTTCGCCGCCAAGTGCAATGGACACATCATGTGCAATTGCCCCACCTATATTGGAAACGCAATAGTGTACAACACCACTGTCGACATATCTCGGATTGTCATGATGCGTCTCGTGGCTGGACTCAATGGCACCCGGATCATCGTTCGATATGTCAACGAGTACGGAACCCGGTTCCATCGTTCTGAGCATTTCTCTTGTGATCAAAAAGTCTTTTCTATGCTTGGGCCAGCGCACACAGTTGAGAACCATATCCGTTGTCGGAAGCAGTTTTGCAATGGCTTCCTTTGTGCAGAACATGGTGTTGATTTTGTTGTTATACTGATAACCGAGTGTCCTGAGATGCCCTGCATTGAGGCCCATAACCGTGCAGTTGGCTCCAAGAGCGTAAAGCACGGAAAGTGCACCCTGCCCGACAAGGCCGCACCCGAGAATCAGCACGTTCATTCCAGGCGCACCGGCGAGCCCGCCGACATATTTACCCTTGCCTCCGTTGATCGTCAGCATGGATTCAAGGCCGAAAAGCGCACCCTGCTTGCCGGCTGCTTCACAGTTGGGCGAGCCCCATCTGTGTGAGTCTTCGGCGGAGAAGGAAATACACTTGGACTTAAGCAGAGCCTGAACTTCTTCGGGATGTGCAGCGGGGTGGACGCAGCAGTAGAGGATCTGGTTTTCACGCAGAAGATCAAATTCCTCCGGTGCTATCTCCTTGACTTTGGCAACAAAGTCGCACTTTTCAAATACTTCCTTGTGTGTGTCCAGAATCTCAGCCCCTGCTGCTGCATAAGCCTCATTGGAGAAACCTGCCATCTTTCCGCAGTCTTTCTCAGCATACACTTTATGTCCTGCAGCTGCAATGGATGAAACCTCGAGTGGAGTGAGAATAACTCTGTATTCGCCTTCTTTAATGTCTTTCAGAATACCAAATGTCATTTTGCTTCCTCTTCTTGGTCATTTGACCGTATTTAGATTTCCCAGTTCCTCGAGTCTGTTGCATGCAACGAAATGTCCCGGGCAGACCTCCTCAAGCTGAGGTGTCTTTCTGCAGGCATCGCAGGCATAGCTGCATCGCTTATAGAAACGGCACTCATCCGGTGGGTCAATCGGAGAGACGATTTCTCCTTTGATGATAATGCGCTCTCGCTTTGCGGACAGATCGGGAACCGGTATCGCAGAAAGCAAAGCTTGAGTATACGGGTGACGCGGATTTGAGAACAGCTCTTCCGACGGAGCCATCTCAACGATCTTTCCGAGGTACATCACAGCGATGTCATCGGAAAAGTGATTTACAACAGAAAGGTCATGCGTGATAAAGATAAATGTCAATCCCATCTCCGCCTGAAGTGTCTTCAGGAGGTTGAGAATCTGAGCCTGAATAGAAACGTCGAGCGCCGAAACCGGCTCATCACATACAATGAAATGCGGCTCCATCGCCAGTGCTCTCGCAATGCCGACACGCTGTCTTCTGCCGCCATCCAGTTCATGGGGATAAGTATTGAACAGTCTCGGAGCAAGCCCGACTGTCTGCATGAGGCTGTTAACACGCTCATCAATCTGTTCTTTGCCTTTGATGAGCTTGTTTGCTTTGATCGGTTCCGCGATGATCTGGCTGACCGTTTTTCTCGGATCGAGGGAAGAATACGGATCCTGGAAAACAAGTTGCATATCCCGGCGTGCCTTCTTCAGTTCTCTTTTCGAGAGCGTGCAGATATCCCGCCCATTGAAGATGATCTGCCCGCTTGTGGGTTCTGTCAGTCTGAGGATGGCACGCCCGGTCGTGGTTTTCCCGCAGCCCGATTCTCCGACCAGGCCAAGCGTCTTCCCTTTTTTGATTGTGAAGGACACATCGTCAACGGCATGAACGGTTCCGTGCTTTGTCCTGAAATACTTTTTCAGGTTTTTTACTTCAAGCAGATTTTCGTCCATCACTGTATCTCCTTGCGGTCAATGCTGAAACCGTCTTCTTCATATCTCGAGCATCTGACAAAATGAGTATCGGAAATATAAATGTCCTTCTGCTCCTTCAGACAGTTCTCACACGCGTACGGACAGCGCGGCTCAAAGGCACAGCCGGGCGGAAGGTTGGTCGGATCGGGCGTAAAGCCTTTGATAGGCGTGAGCATAACTTTTCGGTCATTCAGATTCGGAATCGAGTTGAACAACCCTTCGGTATAGGGGTGTTTCGTTCTGTTGAACACATCCTCAAGTGTTCCTTTTTCAATAACGTTACCGGCATACATGACGGCCACTTCATCGCAGATTTCCGCAACAATTCCGAGGTCGTGAGTAATCATAATGAGAGATGTACTGTATTTCTCACGCAGGCTTCGGATCAGATCGAGCATCTGAGCCTGAATCGTAACGTCAAGAGCGGTCGTTGGCTCATCTGCTATCAGCAGTTTCGGATGGCAGGCAAGAGCGATCGCAATGATGACTCTCTGCTTCATCCCACCGGAAAACTGGTGCGGATACTCGTTTGCACGTTCAGCAGGAATTCCGACGAGCTCAAGCATATCCAGTGCCCGTTTGTAAGCTTCAGCCTTTGAGACATCCTCATGGAGAAAGATGCTCTCCGCAATCTGTTCACCCACCGTAAACACGGGGTTGAGTGCTGTCATTGGATCCTGGAAAATCATGGATACATCCTTGCCTCTGATCTTTTCAAGATCCTTAATCGGCATGTTGATGATATCCTGCCCGTCAAGGAGAAGTTTCTCACATTCAACAACACCCGGAGGATCGGGAACAAGCCGAAGGATTGAAAGCGCTGTCGTCGTTTTTCCTGCGCCTGTTTCTCCAACCAGCCCGACTGCGTGTCCCTTTTCAAGCTGAAGGTTGAGGCCGTTTACAGCCCTGACCGTACCGTCATCCGTTTCAAAGCGGACAACGAGGTTTTCAATATCAAGAATAAGATTATTATCCACGCTGCCTCCTGTCACTGCTTGAGTTTGGGATCAAGCGCATCGCGAAGTCCGTCACCCATCAGGTTGAAGGAAAGCACTGTGATCATGATCGCAAGGCCCGGGAAAATGGTAAGATACATGTAGTCTCTCATAAACTCTCTGCCTTCGGAGAGCATTGCGCCCCACTCCGGCATCGGAATCGGCACACCAAGCCCCAGGAAGCTCAGGCCGGAAGCGCAGAGAATGGCACTGGCAATACCCATTGTCACCTGAACGATAATCGGTGAAAGTGCATTCGGTAGCACGTGATTGAACATGATGCCGAGATCACCGACTCCCGCGACTCTCGCTGCCTCGATGTATTCCTGATCTCTCACAGGCAGCACGGCAGCGCGGGTTGTTCTGCAATACATCGGTGAATATACCAGGCCGATTGCCAACATCAACACCCCGATAGACTGGCCGAATGCCGTCATAAGCGCAACGCCCATGAGGATGCTCGGGATACCGGTGAAAACCTCGCAAAATCTGAGAATCAGATCCTCAATCACACCGCCGTAGTATCCGGCAATCAGTCCGAGCGACACGCCGACGATACAACTGATCGCAACTGCCACAACACCCACTGACAGCGAGTATTTCGTACCGTATATTACTCTGGTAAAGACATCCCGCCCGTAGTTGTCCGTGCCGAACCAGTGCTCAGCGCTTGGTTTCTGAAACTTTTCCTTGACGTGCTGTTTTACAATGTCTTTCTTGAAGTCATAGAAGAACTGGGCAAAAATGGCGACAAAGACAATGACTATTACCAGAAAAAGAGCAATCATCGCACTTGGATTTTTCTTGTAATTTCTCCAAACCTCTGCAGCCAGGCTGCGCTTTTTATATTCTTTTTGTCCGGAAGCTGCTGCTTTTTTATTCTTTCGTGCCATGTCCGTCTCCTTACTTGGAATAACGCGCCTTGACTCTTGGGTCAACGTACGCATAGGCAATGTCAACTACCAGAAGTGTCATGTTCAGCATCAAAGTAAACATGATGATACAGCCCGTGGCCAGCGTCATATCTCTCGAATTTATGGCTGCCACTGTCAGCCTGCCTATTCCCGGCCAGGCGAAAACAGTCTCTATTGCAACAGCACCGCCGAAAGCATTTCCGAGCGTCGAACCGAGTACCGTGATGATCGGAATAAGTGCATTTTTCAGTGCATGCTTTCTGATTACATACTTCTCACTGACGCCCTTGGCTCTTGCAGTTCTGAGATAATCCTGTCTGATCACGTCAAGCATCGACGATCTCGTGATTCTCGTCAGGTTTCCAGCCTGCTCGGTGCCGAGAGTCAGCGCAGGCAGAATCAGATGTTTAAACGTGCCCGAGCCGCCTGACGGAAAGATCTTTATCCGATAGGAGAATGCAAAGATCAGCAGCAGACCAAGCCAGAATGCAGGCATGGAAACACTGAGCATCGACAACACAACGCTGCTCCCGTCAAGCCAGGTGCGGTGGTGAGTCGCTGCAGCAATTCCAAGAGGAATTGATATCGCCAGCGCTATGACAATTGAGGCAAACGCAAGCTTCAAAGTTGCCGGCAGACGTTCGACGAAAACCTCTATCACGGGTCGTTTCAGCGACAGGGAAGTCCCCATGTCTCCGTGGAGCAGATTCCAGAGATACCTGCCGTAACGCTGCAGAACAGTACCGTTAAGACCCAACTCCTCACGGAGCATTTCGATCTGCTCGGGTGTTGCATCAGCCGGAGCCATCTGTGAAACGATATCGCCCGGAGCGAGATCCATCAGAAAAAATACAACAAAGGAGACACATATAAGGACAGGTATCATCAGCAACAGCCGTCGCAAAATATATCGTGCCAAAATTACCTCCTAAATAAGCGCGATAAAGCCATGGTTTAACATGGCTTTATCGCATCGTGCGAAACGTAAAGATTTACTGACCGATAAAGAGTTCTGCCTGCTTGAACTGGTGAACAAGACCCGGATGGAGTCTTGCTCCGGTTACGCCTGCTCTGACACCGAGTGTAAGCGTTGCCTGTGCTACGGGAACCATTGCTACCATTTCCTCAACGAGGATTTTCTGAAGCTCGGTGTAGATTTCCTGTCTCTTTTCGGGATCGGTTTCCCCTGCGCCTGTATCGATCAATTCGTCAACATGAGGATCATCAACATGACAGTAGTTTCTGCCGCCGGTCGAGTCGATCGGGTTGCGAT
>JAGCAN010000089.1 GCA_017652685.1 Oscillospiraceae bacterium | reverse complement strand
GTCGCAAAAGCGAACGGGTTCACTGATCCGGCCTTCATCACCAACTTGGGTGCTGCTGCCAACGGTGTGGCTTCCGTTGTTGAGTTCAATCCTGACCTGATCAACGGTAAGGAAATCAACGAAGAGTTCAAAGCAAAGTATGGCGTAAACATGAATGGACATTCCGCAGAGAGCTACACTGTGGTTTGGCTGTTCAAGACTGCACTGGAAGCAGCCGGAACGACGGACGGAACTGCCGTACGTGATGCTATCGCTGCACTGGAAATCGACGGCGAATTCCCCGGCGGCCGGAAAATCATCCTGCCTTACGACAAGATCAAGTTCGAAAACTATGATCTTGCTGGTGAACCTCACTATCGTGATAACACCTCTGCCTCTGTGGCTATTGCCCAGGTACAGGATGGCGAGTGGAAGACCGTTTGGCCTTTCAGCTTCACCGACACACAGATCCTTTATCCCGCTCCTCTGAAGTAATTTCAGAAAGAGAAACGTATTCGTTATAACTGCCAGGAGACAGAGGTCCGCCCTCTGTCTCCTTTTTGATGATGTACGTCATCGTAATTCGTACCCGCTAAATATGGAAGAGACTATAGTTATCAGGCCTTTCCAGTACGGTTCTTTTACTCCGGATGGCGTCGTGTTTGACGACGTCATCTTTTTTATTAAAAGGTCATGGTCAAAAACAGAGACAACAAAATTGACACAGCTTTCAGGAACGTGTATAATTTAAATAAATAGTACAGTTTCTGTACAAAAAATATAAGGATAGTAACGGTTATGAGAGATTTATACAGCATTGGTGAAATGGTGATTGACTTCATACCCGGCAGCGAGCCGGCAAGCTATATTCGCAAAGCAGGCGGTGCCCCTGCCAACGTGGCTATTGCTGTCACAAAGAATGGTTTGCGCTCTGCCATGTGCTGCAAGGTGGGAGAAGACGATTTCGGCCGCTTTCTGATGGACACACTTGCCGAATATGATGTAGAAGCTGTCTGCCCCGATCTGTGTCGGGAAGCCATCACCACAATGGCTTTTGTAACGCTGGCGGAAAACGGCGAGCGTCGCTTTACCTTCGCCCGCAAACCCGGGGCGGATATGATGCTCTGCGAAGCAGATGTGAAGGAAGCTGACATTGCTGATTCCACTATTATCCACGCTGGTTCCTGTTCACTGTCTGCTCAGCCGGAAGCCGCTGCAACCGTTAAGGCGCTGCGTCTGGGCCATGAATACGGGAAACTGGTAAGCTTTGATGTGAACTACCGGAACCTGATGTGGAATGATGACATAGCAGCCTGCACCCGGGCGGTGAAGGATATTCTGAAATATGTCGATCTGCTGAAGATCTCTGAAGAGGAGGTCGACATGATGGGCGGAGAAGCTGCAATACCGTCTTTAATGTGTGAAAATGGCATCACTCTGGTGGTAGAAACTTTGGGTTCCAACGGGGCCCGCGCCTATTTCAAAGGGTCCTGTTTTGACATTCCGGGCCGCAAAGCCAAAGCTGTGGATGCAACCGGTGCAGGTGACGCCTTCTGGGGTGCTTTCCTGGCGAAGCTGCGCATACTTGGTGTTGAAAAAGCGTCGGATCTGACGGAGAACATCATCCGCGAAGCAATGGAATACGGCAATGTGTCTGGCTGTATCTGCGTGCAGCAGAAAGGCGCAATCGCATCTATCCCCACACGCGAGCAGATTGAAGCATACATGAAAGGAACAAATTGAACATGTCTGTCTGGAAAGAAAAGTGTATCATTTCTCCCTCGCTGATCTGCCTGGACATGTGCAACCTGGAGAGTCAGGTGAGGATTCTGGAGCAGTGCGGAGTAAAGATGCTGCACGTGGATATCCTGGACGGTCATTTCAGCCCCAGCATGCCGCTGGGTCTGGACACCGTGCGACAACTGCGGGCAAAAACAGACCTGCTCTTCGACTGTCATGTGATGGTTACCGCTCAGGATTATTTTGTAGATGAACTGCTTGACATCGGTGTGCAGCAGATCGTGTTCCATGCCGAAACACAGCCTCACATTGATGGTATGCTGAATCGCATCCATGCAAAAGGGGTACGCGCCGGCGTGGCGTTGAAGCCCGCAACGCCCCTCTCCACGCTCGAGTACGTTCTTGAAAAGTGCGACACCGTTTTGCTCATGCTCATTAATCCTGGTTATGCCTTTGTGAAAGGTGAAAAGCAGGTGCCTTATGCCGACCGAAAGATCTGCGAACTGCGGGAGATGATCGAGCACCGCGGGCTCGACACAAAGATAGAGCTGGACGGCCGTATCTCGACCAAGAACCTCGAAGACTGGGGCAGCGGAGCAGCAGATATCTTCGTCACGGGCAGCACGTGTCTCAGCCGTGAAGATTTGCCCGGCAGCTTCGCAAAACTGAATGCGCTGCGGCAGCAGATATTGACATAATCGGAGGAACGAACCATGCCATTCGCTGAAGAATATTTAAAAACCTGTTCGGATGTGACCGCCGAACTGGAACGCACCCTGAAGAGCGTCGACCCCACTCAGCTGGAGCGCCTGAAGGACGAGATTCTGAAGGCTGATCAGGTGTTTTTCGTAGGCGTGGGCCGCGTAATGCTGGCACTGCAGTGCGTTTGCAAACGGCTGGCCCATCTGGGCATCAAAGCCCACTATGTGGGTGAGATCACCGAGCCTGCCATTAAGAAAGATGATCTGCTGATTGTCGGTTCCGGCTCAGGCGGTTCACTGTTTCCCTTGGGCATTGCCAAAAAAGCACGTGCCGTTGTAGACTGCACCATCGTTCACATCGGCTCGAATCCCAACAGCGAAATGAAGGATGTCGCCGATTTCATGGTTCGCATCCCGGTGCGCACCAAGCTGTATCTGGAGGACGAAATTGACTCCTGCCAGCCTATGACCAGCCTGTTTGAACAAAGTGTGCTGCTGCTCGGGGATGTGCTGGCAAAAATGATTATTGAAGAAGAGAACCTGGATATGAAAGGGCTGTGGCAATATCACGCAAATCTTGAGTGAGGAATAGAAAACATGAGCAAGCAATACGATAATATGAAATACATGGGCTCCATGCAGCAGGCAGCCTATATTCGTCCTGTGACTTACACGGAAGGGCGAAGCAGCGGCATGAAAGCTTACGAAGTAAAAAACGGACCTCTGACTTACAAGCTGATGGCCGACAAGTGCCTGGACATGAGCGAACTCAGTTACAAAGGTGTGAATTTCAGCTTTCTTTCAAAACCGGGCCTGCAGGGTCGGAACGCCTACGATACTGCCGGGGCGGAAGCAATCCGCGGCATCATGGGCGGCATGTTTTTCACTTGCGGTGTGGAGAGCATTTGTGCACCCTGCAGCATTGACGGTGTGGATTATCCTATGCACGGCCGCATGCGCACAACGCCTGGCGAGCACCTGGGCGCAGATGCATACTGGGACGGAGATGCGTATCACCTGACCGCGCACGCCGAAATGCGGGAAGCCGCCCTGTTTGGCGAGAATATGGTGCTACGTCGCAGCATCGACACGGTTTATGGCGAAAAGACC
>JAGCAN010000088.1 GCA_017652685.1 Oscillospiraceae bacterium | reverse complement strand
TGTGTATGATCCTTCTTTCACGCAGATTGTATTTTCCGAAAGCCTATGGTAAACTACGTCTCACAGTTCTATGGAAAGGGTCCCGCGATGCGGGTGTACAGACAGCGGCATGTTCAGAAGAAAAAAAGAAGACTGGCTCTATTTCTGGGTGTCATTGGGGCTGGTGCTGCTTGCCAACCTCATCTCTTTTCAGGGAAGTCGTCTTTTCACGCATGGACTGTTCCATCACGACCTTTCGCTTTCTGCGGACGCCGCTGTTCCCTTCCTGCCCTGGACGATCGTGATCTATTTTGGCTGCTTTGGGGCATGGTTTCTGTTTTACTGCTATATTGCAGGGCTCCCGAGGGAAAGAGCAGACCGTTTCTTCTGCTCCAACATTCTCGGCAAAGCCGTGTGCCTGCTCTTCTTTCTCTTTCTCCCGACAACGATGGCAAGGCCGGATGTGAGCGGGCCTTCTTTCTGGGAATTTGCGATGCGTTTTCTTTACTCCGTCGACACCCCGGACAACCTTTTCCCCTCCATCCACTGTTTGAACAGCTGGCTCTGCTGGGCAGGGGTCCGCGGGAACCGGGTTGTTCCTTTCCGGATCCGAGCCGCAGCTCTGATCACAGCGATATTTGTCTGCCTCTCCACACTCACCGTGCGCCAGCACGTTCTGGTCGATGTGCTTTCTGGTATCCTTCTGGCGGAGATCACGTATCTGCTTAGCTCCATTCCGGCCGTACGCGGCGTTTTCTCCCGCCTCACCGACCAGATCATACAGTTCCTCCAATCTGTATTCAGCAGCAGGGCAGACAGATCTTGACGCCGGCACTGCCGCCGTTTGGATTTCTATCATCAAAGAAAAAACAGGGCGCTGTTTATGGCACCCTGTTTTTTTCTTTGAGATCAGCATGCTTTTTCCTTCTTTTCCCACAGCTTTCCAGTCAGGCGGAACAGGGCCGGATACAAGCCGATTACAGTGAAAATCACTACGGTGTAGCGTAGCGTTCGGATCAGGTGGGCAGTGAAATCGCCCGCCTCGAGCATCTCCGAAGGGAAGGGCAGCTTCAGCGCCTCATTCAGGCCGAAGTAGAGCGCTGCGCCTCCGATCGTACGGAGAAGGCAACGGAGAAGATTTGAGGTGTTCTTGAATCTTATATAGCGCTCCTCGAAAGGCTCGGCAAGGCAAAAACCGAAGAGCATACCAAAAGAGGTAAAGTAATCGTTGCTTGTGCAGTAGAAAAATCCGGGTACTGAGAGGAGCAGCAGGAGCATATAGAACAGCCAGCGATTCCGGATCCTCTGGCGCAGCCACGGGACCAGGATCACGATGAGGATGCCCATCGCCCAGCCGCAGAGCACATCCGTAGGATAGTGTGCGCCGACATATACTCTTGAAAAGCCGACCAGCAGCGGCAGGACTATGGCCAGCACCCACAGCAGTTTTCGTTTCCGCTCATGCGCGGCAAGCGATCCGTAGGCAGCTACGGCGCTGGAGGAATGTCCGCTTGGAAACGAGTAGCCCTGGGCGGCGATATCCATGGCGTCCGCCTCCGTGTCGACAAGGCGGAGCAGCTTCACATTGTAACCGGGGACAAAATAAGGCCTGAGGCGCAGGAATATGTTCTTGATCAGGGGATTCCAGACACTGGCGACAAGCACGTTCAGTCCGACGTACTTGCCGAATTCCTTGTTCAGACCCCAGTAGAGGAAGCCCATGATTACAACAAGCAGGAGCTGCTCGCCAAAGGCGGAAAGGTTGGAAAGCAACTGAAAAAGGAATCCGCCGCTCCCGAAATTTGCCTGCAGCCACTCCATCAGCCGCATTTCCCAGTCGAAATAGAAGATCGCGCCAGCTGCTTCTGCCATAAAGAGACCATCTCCTCAATACCATTATTATCCGGTAATCTTATTTTCTATTGTACCTCTTTTCCGCCAGATTTGCAAAGGTCTGTCCGGCATTGCGTATAACGGACGGGATTTGCAGATGCGGCATGTATCTTGTACTCCGCCGCCCCGGATGGTATAATCTCATGGAAAAGCATCGAAACAGCAGCATGCCGCTTTGATAAAAGGAGAACAGATGAACGAAGTGTCCGAACTGAACAGTACCGTGCGGGAACTTGCGTGTAAGCAGGGACCGGAGACCATAGCCGCCTTTTCGAAAGCCCTGCGATCCTTTGTGGAAAACGGCACCTGGGTGAGCATCCCCGGTCGGAACGACGGCAGCGGTTTTCATTTCAAGGTACTGGAAACCCGCGGAAAGCGCTTTGCAGCCATGTATTCCGATCCTTCTGAGGCACCCTCCGATCAGGGGGAGATATGCCTGGCAGAACTCAACAAGTTGCTCTATGAAGTGTTTCACGAGCCGCAGATCGCAGGAATTGTGATTGATCCTTTCACTTCAAAGCTCTGTATGGAAAAACATTTTCTGCTCCGAAACATTCTTCACGGCGCCTATCCAATGCAGAATAACGGAGGCAGTGAACCGCGCAACTGGGGAGACGGAATCCCTGATTACACTTCAGAGGATCTTATGACCCCCGGTGAGATTCAAAATTTTGCGATTCACTCCGTCCTTGAAAATGACACACAGCTCAAGCAAGGATACACTTTTATCTCCGCCTGTGACTATCCGGGCGCAATACCGAACCTCATCCTCGAACGGGACGGCAGCTTCGTTTTCGTCCTTATTAAGGGATACACAGGTGAAGCTGAGCCCATGCTCTCAGAGGAAGAGCGTGATAAGCTGTTGATACTCAGTGAACGG